>JAFUGL010000097.1 GCA_017469405.1 Lachnospiraceae bacterium
GCCGGATATGATGAGAAGTCGGATAAGAAGTATCCGGCAGTAACGGTGGCACATCCAAACGGCGGTGTTAAGTGTTGTTCTGCAAATTAAATTATGCACCATTCTGCAAATTATATGGAACAGATTTTTGTGCTGCTGCGTAAATATCATCAGATTGTTTGGAGCTGATTCTGCACTTTGTTTTATATAAATATACTCCCAGTCAAATTAAATGACTGAGAGTATCCGGAAATTAAGTTATATGACATAATTGTGCAAGAGCAGATGCTATTATATTTGAGTTGGTTTCATCAAGGCAGGTGTAGTTACGCAGACGTTCACTGTTCCAGAATGTATCATCAAGACCTGCAAGGTCGCTGCCGATGCTCCAGTTAGGTATACAGATATAATTACCATCCTTGTGTTTTCCCACAATTATATGAAAGTTCCATCCGTTAGCATGGATGTCTGCTTCTATGGGGAATGAAGCATGAATGATGGATATCTGTCCGGTTTTTATGCGGTCACCGTTTTGATATTTAAAGAGTATCATAATGAAAAGCCTCCTAAACAAGTGTGTTTTCATTGACCGCCTGCATAACAGTATCGGCATTGATGAGGTTTATATTCTGGCTGTTGCCAATGACAAGAGAACTGTTACACAGCTTGCTTATCATTCTTGCCGTTCCGTCAGATGCATTAAGTATAGCCTCAACAGCAGAATCATCAAAAACATCCTGGCTGCAGCCGGCACCTTTAAGCTTGCTGTCTATATATGATCTGCCCTCTTCCTTTGTATAACCGTCGATGTTGTAGTTCATTATGATACGCTGGCGCAGAGGCTCGTGAATTGCAAGCTGAAGGGTATGGTTAAGCTGCGGAAGTCCTACAAGCAGGATGACCGCCCTGTCGCGGGAATCCATTTCAAAGTTAAAAAGGATCTTCAGGTCATTTAGAACAGCATTGCTTATGTAATTAGCTTCATCAATGATTATGACCGGAGTTTTCTTTTTATCCAGAGCGAGACGTGTTATCTCTCCCTGAATGGAATGGAAGTTCTCAGTTTTGCGGTATGCTGCCTGTGCACCAAGCGAAACAGCCAGGTCCCTGTAAAAATCGTTCACGGTGACAGTAGAAAGACTTGTGTATATCACCTTGAACAGGGAAGGATTCAGTGATGACGCCCAGTGGCGTACAATAGTTGTCTTGCCTCTTCCCGGTGAACCGGTGAGCAGTCCGAATCCCTTTGTTTTAGCAAGGTAATCAAGGCGGAATACAGCTTCATCGAATTCACTGCTTTTGAAAATGACTTCTTTAGAATTCTTTAGGAATGGATTGAATTCAAGACCGTAACGTGATGTAAGTTCCATTTAATCGTCACCTCCAGTAAGACGTACCTTGTCACGCTTAATATAAGCATTGTCATGCTTGTTCAATAAATGTATCGGGCTTAAAGTACCGTCAGATTCAACAACATAGATCTCATTCATATCAGGTGAGTACCTTAGAGTTATACGCTGCTTAGCAAAGCGGTAGTCGACTTCATACTCGATCTGATCAATGGTTATAACTGAGTCTGCAGATACCCTGCGTTCGATATCCAGAAGGAAAGATTTGTCAATAAGATCTTCGGAAAGACGTTTTATAAGTTCAGGTTCCTTAAAGAATCTGTCCTGGGGAGACATACCTTTCAGAGACGAATGAACAGACCGGTTATAGTTCCTTACGAACTGGTAAAGGCTGCCCCGGAGTTCATCAAGGGTATGGAAATCCCTCATATCAAGAGAAGCCATCCACTGATCCTTTAACGTTCTGAACCAGCGCTCGATTTTCGCTTTTTCAGTTGGAGTATATGGGCGGCAGTACCGGATGGTGGTACCAATACGTGCCGCAAGCAGTTCCATTTGTTTATTTTTGTAGGAAGAGCCGTTATCAAAGTTAAAAACCTTTGGTTTGCCGTATTTTGAAACGGCAGATTTTATTACAGACATCAGATTGATAAATGTATCATTAAAAAATACATCAATACCGGTTATAAAACGACTTGCATCATCAATGAGAGCAATGACATAAACACGGTGTTTCTTACCATCATCTGTTTTAAGATAAGGGCCTACACTTGAATCGCCGCACCATACTTCATTGATATGAGGACGTTCATAACGCCGCATATCCTGGTTATTAGTGAGACGTTCGGTGAGCATCATCTGGTTAATGAATCTGCATATGGTGGCTTCGGATATCTGCTTTGCAGAAATGCTGCCCTTATCCTGCAGCTGACGGTTATAAAGTGTCAAGTACTTTTGTACAAAAAATCTTATATAAAAATGTACAATTATTCTGATGCTTGGATATAGTCCTTAACTCTATAAGAACGTCCATTTATCGTAATCACTTTTGAATGGTGAAGTACTCTGTCCAGTATTGCATTTGCCACCACAGCATCATTAAAAATGCTATCCCAGTCATTAAAATTTATATTTGTTGTAAGTATTGTACTTTTCTTCTCATATCTCATATCTATAAGTTGAAAAAATAAATTAGAATCTTCTTTGTCTATCGGTAAATATCCAAGTTCATCCACCACCAATAATTTATACCGATTTATGTATTTAAGCTTGTTCTCCAGTCTATTTTCCAATTTAGCTCGTTTAAGCTGCTGTAGAAGGTCGTGGCACTTTATAAAATAAGTGCTATATCGCTTACTTGCAGCCACAATGCCAATAGCTGTTGCCAGATGAGTTTTGCCAACGCCACTGCTTCCTAAAAAAACTATATTTTCTGCATTTTCCATAAATCGTAAAGTTGACAATTCTAAAATCTCTTGTTTATTTACACAAGGTTGAAATTCAAAATCATAATCTTCAACTGTCTTTACAAACGGAAATGCTGCAGCTTTAATCATAGATTTTGATGCCACCTCAGTTTTATGATCTATTTCATAATTGCATAACTTTAATAAACCGTCTGAAAATGATAATTTATTTTGTGATACAAAGTTTGAAACTTCTTCCAGATGCTCCTTTATCTGAAAAAGTTTTAGTGTGTCCAAACTGGTATTAAGTTGCTGATATGTTGTACTCATGACTTGATATTCCTCCTAATAATGCAAGATTTTCTTTGGCTCTTGATTCTATATCTTCTTCCTTGAAAGAATGAGATTTTCTGGCAATCTCTATGTAATCTTTTTCGTGGTAATTTAATTTTTGCTCAGATATTTTGTGTACAGTCACAAGTGTGGTGTTATAATACAGATGTATATAACCGTCATAAGCCTGTGCTATAAGAGATTTACCTAAGTATTCTGTTGGGACAGAATACTGGTTTCCACCATAGTTGATCATACTTGATGAATTTACATTTAATGGCTTTGTGGTTATTTGATATGGCTTTCTTATATTTTTCACTGGCAGGTGTGATAAGAAAGCCTTTTCTTTATTAAAATACATAATTGGAATAATTCCTGTGTCCTTGACAACATGTGTATTAACTCTATTGTTTATGCGCGTCACGAGCTTGTTTAAACCGTCATAATCAAGTTTTCCATTATAAGCTCTAATCTCATCCAGTATTTTCATAGGAGCCTCTACCTTAGCTTTCGTACGAGGTCTTCCGGCAATACATGGCCTTACCTTAAATCCATAATCATCAGCAAACTGTTGAAATTTAGAATTAACTTTACCTCCAAAATTTTCTGTTCTGGCTACATCCATAACAGTGCTCATGTTGTCTGTTACAATTTCCTGTGGCACACCGCCAAAAACCTCAAAAGCCCCATCTAAAAAGTTAAATAATACCTCCTGAGTCTTGGAGATAGATAATCTGTATACTCTAAATCTCGAGTAAGAAAGTAGAAGAACAAATACATTTATAATAACTGTCTCTCCATTGTTTAATAAGAATTCTATCTTTTCTTTCCAATCAAGCTGAGCCTGTTTTCCCATACCTGTTTCGTATCTGATGGTCACTTGATTAACATTAGAAGGTCTGCGTCGTTTAAAATAGCTCTCAAACTCGTCATAAGTCTTTAAGTATAAACAGAAGTTAACATAACTCCCTGAGTAATTATGATTATCAACAAGATACTGCCATAGTATTGATTTGTAATAAAAGATTTGGGGATTACCAGGATCCAATAAATCTTTAATTATATCGTAATAAGGGGTAATGCAGTTATCACATTTTCTAGTCTTGGATTTTTCAAATCCATTAATATATTTATCAACGGTTCTGCGATCAATACCTAGTTCTCTGCCAATCTGACTTTTATTTACTTTCAAAATGCCCTCCTCTACGAATGGTTTTAACTTGTATAAATCTTGAATTGACTCAATACGTAAGTCTGTTATGATATTTGATTCTATTATCATTATGAGCTCCTCCTTCTTAGCTCATATATCATAACATTTGTACATTTTTATTTAATACTATTTGTACATAAATAAGTATAACTTAATACTATATTGGTGATATGGTGCAGGGGAGGACGCGGAAGGCGTTCTATAAAGGCCAGCCGAAGCACATTGTTCCGGAAGAGGAATACATTGTTGTGGAAGGAACGCATGATCCGATCATAAGTAGGGACGTATTTGACCGGGTGCAGAAAATGTTTGAAGAGACAAGGAAAGAGGC
>JAFUGL010000098.1 GCA_017469405.1 Lachnospiraceae bacterium
AGTGTAATATTGAGTTGAGCCATTGTGCTTTACCTCCGGTATTATTTGGATTGTGGTGATTCTATTATTATACCTAAAGGTAGGGCTTTTGGCTCTTTTAAAATTCATTTATCAATTTACACCATTATACGGACATTACTAAAAATAGCAAAAATATTATAAATATTAACGAATTATAATAAATAAGCCATATAGACAAGAAAAAAAGGTTGTGCTATAATTCAGAATGTTTTAAAACAAAAACAAATTTTAACTCAAAAAGCGATTAAAATAGGGATTGTTTTAGTTTGTAAATATTAAAAATACCTTATAAAAGTCAGGAGAAAGATTATGAAAAAACGTTTATTTGCACTGTTACTTTCATTGGTTATTGTATTATCACTTGCTGCATGCGGAAGCAAAGATTCTAAAGAATCAAAAGATACTGCAACTGATGTAGATGTAAAAGTACTTGCCGATGCTTTAAAAAATGGTTGTGATTTTAAGGATAATCTGGCAGAAATTGATTCAACTGTAGGACTTACAAGAGTATTAAGTATCGCAGATACGTCAATAATTGAAGAGTCGGCATTTTATACAAACTCAAGTGCTTCAGCAGAGGAGATAATTGTAATAAAGGCAACTTCAACAGAAAATGTTAAGATTGTCAAAGCAGCCTTTGATGTAAGAATAAGCACTCAAAAGGCAGCCTGTGCTGATTATCTTCCGGATGAGATACCAAAGCTTGACGATGCAGTTGAATATACCAATGGAAAATATGCCATTTTAGTAATTTCAAAGGATAGTGCTAAAGCACAGGAGATAATAAACGGATATTTCAAATAGATTTTTAGATATTAAGTAACAAAGGAAGAAAAGCTGAGTATATTAAATATGTATCAGAAATATTAATACAGCCGTAAACCTTAATATACCATCTCATCTGCCGGTTAAAACCGGTAATCGAAATAAACTTCCTTTGATAATATACAGATATATGCGGCTGTTTAAAATAGTTAAGGCTGTTGCGTAATATGCAACAGCCTTATTATATTATACTCCCTCGGCGAAACCGAACTTTATACTTATAGGATCTCGTAATGACTGTCCGCCCTTGGATTTAACACGGGTGGTGATGTTAAGAAAATAATATCCTGTAGTCGCATAAGGTTCAAGAGGCTCAACTTCAATAACTTCATTTTTAACATCATATCGTATATAAGTCTGCATTTTCTGATCCTGAGAATTAGTAACATACATGGTATCCGAATTAACGGTCTTTGGATCAAGCGGGATATTAAAAGTTACACGCCAAACAAAATTTCCGGTTTTAAATTTTAAATCCTGTTTAACCTTATTTGAAAGATATGAAGGTTCTTCGATATCAAGTAATTTTTTAGCCATAAAGACACCTCACAAATTATTATTAAATGAATAACTAAAGTCACAAAATTAAGATACATATTTTTTAATATAATATATTCATATATAACACAAAATAATTTTATCACAAGAATTTTTTTAATACAAGAGTTAATATAATAGCAAATATAATTAAACCATTATCATAATATTATCAAATAAATTCATCTAATATATCAAATAAAAATATCAAATAAATTTATCTAATATATCAAAAAATTATATCAAATAAATTCCCCTTACATATTAAAAAGAATAATTAAAAAGAATATTCCGGATAGACTGCTAAAAAGTTATATCGAATTGCATTTAGCCCGATTTGCGTTAAATTAGAAACGAAATTTTGTGGTAGGTGCGTTAAAAAAATCGAACTGTTTGAACGAAGTGAGTTTTCGATTTTTAGCATCTATCACAAAATAGAGTTTACTGATTTAGCAAATTGATGGCTGGCAATTAGATATAACTTTTTAGTAGTTTATCCGGAATTCAAAGTACCTTGTGAATAATTTTGTAAATTCCTGTAAATAATTTACTGATGAATAGGACTTTTATACTTATTACAAAAATGTTACAAAATTGTTAGAAAGTGTTAAATGATTTTGCAAAACAGATTTAATTAACATTTTAAAATTAAATATTTGTTTAGGAGACGATTAAAATGATTAAGGCGATTAATTCATTAAAAAACTCCTACAAAAGAAAAATCATCATATTTGCATCCGTGATTATACTTGCTGCATTTATAGGTGAAGCGTACAAAAACAGAAACTGGTATACGGTTTATTTTGAAAATCAGCCGGTGGCCGTCACAAAGGTTAAGCCCAAAAAGGTTTATGAGGCATATGGCAATGCAAAGGCTAAACTTTATTTGGAAGGAAAAGAAGTTATAGAAGATAGTATTTATATAGAAGAAACAAATAAAAGAGATAATGGTATCGAGTATATGGGTGAAGCTCAGATTGCTGAAGCTATCTATACGAGACTTGATGATAGAGAACCGATTTTGACAGGAAAAACAACTCAGATATTTAAATATGTGAATCCGTATTATGTTGAATGTGAATACGTTTACGATAATACCATGTACGAGGATGAAATGATTATGACTCAGGAGGAGGCACCGGGCACAAGAGAGGTTACAGTAGTTGAGACCTACTATAATGGTGAAAAGCATGACAGAAAGTTGCTTGAGACCAATGTGATTACGGAGGCGGTACCGAGGGTGGTACATATAGGAACTGTTAAAAGACCGGAGTATATACTTCCGGTTACGAATTATATTCTTACATCCTGCTTTGGCCCGAGGTGGGGAACAAATCATAACGGAATCGACCTTGCCGTACCTACAGGAACCGAAGTTGTGGCAGCGAAGGACGGACTTGTTATCCAGGCAGGCTGGAATGGCGGATATGGAATTAGTGTCTATATAGACCATGGAAACGGAGTTATCACAAGGTACGGACATATGAGTGAGTCCCTTGTTTCGGTGGGACAGGCTGTGAAGCAGGGGGATATTATCGGGTTATCCGGAAGCACAGGTGACAGCACCGGACCACATGTACATTTTGAAATGAGAGAAGGGGATGTGGCAGTGGATCCATCAAAATATGTCAGCTACTGAAACTTAGATGTTTAGAAAAAAAACGCATCAACCGATAATTACATTAGATAATTAATTTAAAGGTTGGGTGTTATATGGGACAAATCATAGATAATCTAAATAATATCAATATACCAAAGCCAAGTGATACATTTGGTTCAAATGGAAAAACAGCATTTTCAGAAAATAATACCGCCGGAGTATCAGGTCCGGATAAGGATAGTCTGCTTGGATATAAGTTCACTAAAGAAAAAAGTAGTGGATACCTTGACAATACTACCATGAAAAATTTTGAGGAGTATCTTCAAAACAGACAGGAAAAAGCAAGGCAGGCGGGACAGGATGCTGCTTCTGAGGAAGCTAAAGAAAAGGAAAATGAAAAAGAGGTAGCCAGAAATCTTTCCTCTGATGAGATAAAAAAGCTTAAGATCATGGGTGTTGATATCGAGGGAGCAAGCATGTCAGATCTTCTCGGTATGGTAAATACTATGCGCCATAATGCACATAAGGAAGAACAAGAAGAGCTTATGGCCGGTATCGCTCTTTCAAACGGCGATACGGACGGCATGACCATGATTGGCGGAGCTGTTAAGGCGGGCGGTGTAAAGCTTGATGTGGATACGTCAGATATAATGACAGCTCAATCAAAGGAGGACAATTTCAATCTTCAGGTTGCAGAAGAAAGAGTTTCTTTAGGCTTGGATAATAATGTTGATGGAACAGATGAAAATAATATCAATATTGGCAATAATGCAGAAGATGACAGTATCCAATCTTTCAAAATGGCGGAAGATTTTTCTTTTAATAATAATGAGATAATTTATCTTTTACATAATGATATGCCTGTAAATGAGGACAACCTCTACAAGGCACATTTCAGCGGAACGAAAATTGACAATGCGGTTCTTGATGAAAAGGTATTTGAGGAAATGAAGCTTCAGATAGAAAATGTTATCGAGCAGGCAGGACTTTTGGTGGATGATAGGACACTTTCAGCTGCAAAGCTTTTAATTAACAATGATATCCCGATAACAACAGACAATATAAGAAGATATGATGAGCTTAAGGGGTATGTCGGCAAGGATGCAAGTGAGGTATTGGCGGATATAAACAATAGGGAAGTAAGTGATCCGGCAGAAAAGCTCTTAAAGGATATAAATAACATTTCGCCTGATTTGGTCTATGATATGGCTAAGGATGGAAAAGAGGTTACAATTGCAAAAGCTGTAAGGGAGCTTGGGCTTGAATCATTATCGACCTACGAAAAGGATTTGGAAGCAGGAACGCTTGATCCAAAGGCAGTTACGGCCAGAAGACAGATGGAGGAGATAAGACTTTCCATGACCATGGAGGCTTCAGTTCGTATGACCAGCCTTGATGTAAATGTTGACACCAGAGAGCTTTCAAAGTTTGTCAATATGTTAAGGGATGTGGAAAGAAGAATGCTCGGCGATGCATTTAAAAATGCAGGAGTTGAGCCAAGCAATGAAAATATGCTTACCTACAATGAATTTATGGGTAAGGTTAATGATATAGCCGGTGCGCCTATGGAGATACTGGCAGCTCCGCTTACTAATGAAGGTACATTTACGGTTAGTTCTCTTCATGTAAGAGCAATGACTGTGAGTGCAGAATATAATGTAAGAACCGCCGGAACGCAGGATGCAGGAACTAAAGCCGAGACAGTGCAGACAGCAGGTCAGGCAGCATTGACCGGACAAGTCGGACGTGAAGTACAGCAGGCGAGATTTGAGACGGTTGCAAAAAGCTATGAGGCGGTAGGTACTGCGCCAAGGTATGACATGGGTGACAGTATAAGCAAGGCATTTAACAATGTCCGCGACATTTTGGAGAGCATGGATATGCCGGTTAATAATGAGACCGAACGTGCAGTGAAAATCCTTGGATATAACAGGATTGAGATTACCGGGGAAAATGTATCCGAGGTAATAAATTATGACAGACAGGTAAATGAGCTTATAGATAATCTTTATCCTGAGGCAGTGCTTGGTCTTATCAAGGATCATATCAATCCGATGGATGTCTCGATAGAGGATTTAAATAAAACCATAAGGGATAAGAGATATAATGAGGGCGTGACCGAGGCGGAGGATTTTGCGTCATATCTTAGAGATATGGAGAAAAACGGCGAGGTAAGCGCAGAAGAAAGAGAAAGCTACATCGGTATATACCGTATGATGAACAAGCTTGCAAAATCCGGTGACAGGGAGGCAGGATGGTTATTTGCAAACAGTAGCCGCCTTACTGTAAGAAACTTACTTTCGGCTATGAGAAGCCGTAAAAATGCAGGTGTTGATGTGTCGGTTGATGATGCATTTGGCGCACTTTCGGATATAAATGTTAAAGGCTCACGCATAGACACACAGATTGAAAACGCATTTAAGGAAAGACCGGATATGGCTCCGGTTGATGTGGAAGATATAACAGGCGATATAGAGCGATTTGAAGAGCTTGGCGAGGAAGTAAGCGAATTTATAAAGGAAAATAATTTAGAGTTTTCAATGGTAAATGCATTTGCCGTTGATAACATGTTAAACACTCCGGGAGGCATATATCAGCTTGTGTCGGATCTACTTGCCAATATGAATTTTTCTGTGGATGGATCAAGTGATCTTGTGGATGAGGAAACGGAGCGTATGACGGATTCAATGACTGGTGAGGATGTAGATATCGACATAGCAGACTTTGAGATGGACAGCATCCTGGAAAGTCTTCGCGGAAGCGACGAGATGTCTCTTAAGTATGATGATTTAAGAAATCAGATAACGGAAATGATGTATAAGATGGGTGCAAACGGACGTATAGGAAGCCTTGATATAAACGCCTTTAAGACTATAAATGCAGGCTTTAACATCATGAGTTCTATGGCAAAAAGGGAGCATTTCCAGATACCGGTAAAAACAGGTGACGGCATAAATGTTATCAATCTTTCGGTTGTACATAATGAGGAAAACAGGGGAAGCATTAGTGTAAATATGCCGACAGCTTCACTTGGCAATATCTCCTGTGACATAAGGGTAAGCGAAGAAAGAACACTTTTCGGACATATCATTTCAGATACGAGCGATGGAAATAATGCTCTTATAGGTCTTATGGCAAGATTTGAAGAGGTTATGTCGGATGAAGGCTTTGAAGCCGGCGGTATCAGTATGGGAAGAATCGGCGATACAATAAGCAGCACTTTGGAAAGTACAATTGGAACGGCAGCAGATAACGACGAACAACTTATTTCCGAAAAAACACTTTACGCAGCTGCAGTTTCACTTGTAAGAGGTTTAGCCGGAATCAGTGGTTAATTAAAGGGAAGATAAGACCGATAAAAATAATAGATTTGTTGAACAGATAATTTTTGTGACAGATAAAAATGATTTTCGTAAACGTACGGTAAAGTAAGAAAAGTGAGGGCAAGAGTATGAGAATAAACCATAATTCGTTAGCACTTAATGCAAGTGACCATTTCGCAAGAGTAAATGACAATATAGCAAAGTCTATGGCAAGACTTTCTTCAGGTAATAAAATTACCAATCCTGCAGATGATGCAGCCGGACTTGCAATATCCACCAGGATGGATTCGCAGATTAGAGGTCTTAACAGAGCATCACTTAACTCCAATGACGGTATATCGGTTATACAGTCGGCTGAAGGTGGATTAAACGAGCTTCATTCTGTTCTTGAGAGAATGAGAGAACTTGCAGTTCACGCAGCCAATGATGTTCTTTCAGAAGATGACAGAGATATGATTCAGATGGAGATAGACGAGCTTGCGAAGGAGATCGACCAGATAGTTGATACTACTGCTTTTAACGATCAGAAGCTTCTTGACGGTTCGGTATCAAGAAGAAGTCTTTCAAGTGTTTACAGCATACAGACTACTTATATTTCAACTGAGGTAAGTGCCGGTGAGTATCAGTTAAGCGTTACTTCACTTGCTGAAAGAGCAACCTATACAACCGGATTTTCATACTCCGGTGCAACCGTTACAAAGGAGCAGGCCGGCTCATTTAAGGTAAATAATTTCACGGTTGAGATAACCGAAGGTATGTCAATGACTGAAGTTTATGAGAACCTTCAGGAGCATTTAAAGAAGATAGGTATTGATGTATTTGCATCAAATGACGGTGGTGAAACAGAGGCAGATTTTGCTTCAGGCGCACCTGTAATATTTAGAACAAACGCATATGGCAAGGATCAGAGAGTTGAGATAAATATCGATAATCCTGAACTTGAGGCACTTCTTGGAATCTCCGATGGAGATAAGGAAGTTGGTAAGGACTGTGTAGCAAGCATTACTCCTTCAGATAAAGGATTTTCAACAACAGCTACATATACAGCAGAGGGTAATTCTATAAGAATAATCGATAGAAATGGATTTGAAATGCTTGTAGATGTAGATCCTGAAACCTATGACCCTGCTGAGACTGATACTGTTATAGAAGTTCTTACCGCAGGTGTTATGACCATCCAGACAGGTGCTAATTCAGGCGAAGAATTGAAACTTGATATACCAAGTGTAAGTGCTAAATCACTTAAGATAGACAATCTTATAATGTATACAAATGAATATGCATCAAAGGCAATTGAAGCTTTGGATGAGGCAGTTAAGAGAGTATCCAATATCCGTTCAAGACTTGGTGCATATGAGAACAGATTAAATGATATCTATGATAACCTTGCTGTTCAAAATGAAAGCTTAACAGCAGCTTATTCAAGAATCATGGATACTGATATGGCTGAGGAAATGACAAACTATACACAGCAAGATGTGCTTTCACAGGCAGCTATATCAATGATGCAGAAGTCAAATGAAAGACCGGAATCACTTTTACAGCTGTTGCAGTAGTGGAGGATATAGATGACCAGCGAGTTAAAAAAGGAATTTACTTTAAGAATTACACAGGCAAATCATAGCGGACTTATATTAATTCTTTTTGATATGGAAAAGGTTTATATTGAAGACGCACTCACAGCATATGAAAAAGAGGATAAGGACGAATATTTAAGAAATATCAATCAGGCAAAAAAGGTTCACAATGAACTTATGTCTGCGATAAATCCGGCAGATGAAAAGGGCAGAACCTATCTGAATATTTTAAGATACATTTATACAAAGCTTATAGATTCGGCTGTTAAGAGACAGCCTTGTGAGCTTGACAGATGTCAGAATATGATGGATAATCTTCGTACCGGCTTCGAGAAGCTGCACGAGATAGACGATGAGGGACCTGTAATGCAAAATACCCATCAGGTATATGCAGGACTTACTTATGGAAAGGGAACCTTAAATGAAAGTCTTTCCGGTGTAGATTACAGTAACAGAGGCTTTAGAGTGTGACATGGGGCGTGAGCTTTGTCACAAAGAGGAGGTAAAAGAAGATGATAAAAGAAGATTGCATATTCTGCAAGATTGCAAAGGGAGAAATCCCATCAGCTACGATTTATGAAAGTAATGATTTTAAATGTATACTCGATGTGGCACCTGCCAATAAGGGACATGCACTAATCATTCCTAAGGAACATTCCGATAATATATTTGAACTTGATGCAGATATGGCGGCAAAGGTATTTTCATTTGCAACCGTAGCAGCAAGAGCGATAAAGGAAGAGACAGGCTGTGACGGACTCAACATAGTCCAGAATAACGGTGAGGTTGCCGGACAGACAGTAAATCATTTCCATATGCACATCATTCCGAGATTTAAGGGTGATGATGTAAAGGTAACCTGGAAGCAGCTTGAGACCGAAAGCGAAGCACAAAATAAGCTTGCTTCGGCAATTAAAAAAAGATTATAGTACACCCCTATATATACGTAAAAATCCTCATGGTTGAAGATAACTTTGGCTGTGGGGATTTTCCAATTTGTCAAGTTTTAGGCACCTTGTCACATTTTATAAGTTTTCCCGTACATCAGATAAAACAGGTCTATATGTTAGCTAGTCATCAATTTGCTAAATCAAAGCGTTCAATTCTTTATAGGTGCTAAAAATCGAAAACTCACTGCGCTCAAACAGTTCGATTTTTAACGCACCTATATGCGAATTTTCGCTTTTGATTTAACGCAAATCGGACTAAATGCTAACATATAGACCGGTTTTATCTGATGTACTTTAAATATGATGTGATAAGGTGCATGCATGCCCCACTTGTACACTACTTGACAAATTGGAATATATAATGTAAGGTATGTTTATATTTTATAAGAGAACTCTCTTATTCAGAATGGTGGAGTCATAAGGGACTGAGAAGCCATGGCAACCCCGACCGGGTCGGAAGGTGCCAACCTGAGCGATACTAAATGGTAGTCGAGCAATAAGAGGATTTGAGCATATTTGTTTTCAAATCCGGTTGCTTGCCGGATTCTTTTGATTTTATGGAGGAAAAAATGGAGAAATTATTATTTACATCAGAATCAGTAACAGAAGGACATCCTGACAAAATCTGTGATCAGATTTCAGATGCCATACTTGATGCATTGCTTGAGCAGGATCCAATGAGTCGTGTAGCCTGCGAGACAGCTATTACTACAGGACTTGTTCTTGTTATGGGTGAGATATCAACAAAGGCTTATGTTGATATACAGAAAATAGTTCGTGAAACTATAAGAGGTATCGGATATGACAGAGCTAAGTATGGTTTTGACTGCGATACCTGTGGTGTTATAACAGCTATTGACGAGCAGTCATCGGATATAGCAATGGGTGTCGATAAGGCACTTGAGGCAAAGGAAAATACAATGAGTGATGATGAGATAGAAGCAATTGGTGCCGGTGACCAGGGTATGATGTTTGGTTTTGCAACAAATGAGACACCTGAGCTTATGCCATATCCTATCTCACTTGCACACAAGCTTGCTTTAAGACTTACGGAGGTTAGAAAAAACGGAACACTTCCGTATTTAAGACCGGATGGAAAGACACAGGTTTCCGTAGAGTACGATGAAACCGGCAAGCCGGCAAGACTTGATGCAGTTGTTCTTTCAACCCAGCATGGCGAAGAAGTAACTCAGGAGCAGATTCATGCAGATATTAAGAAATACGTATTTGATGAGATACTGCCTCAGAATATGGTAGATGAAAATACTAAGTTCTTTATAAATCCTACAGGTAGATTTGTAATCGGTGGACCAAACGGAGACAGTGGACTTACCGGACGTAAGATAATAGTAGATACCTACGGTGGATATGCACGTCACGGTGGCGGAGCATTTTCCGGAAAGGACTGTACTAAGGTTGACCGTTCGGCTGCATATGCTGCAAGATATGTTGCTAAAAATATCGTGGCAGCAGGCATAGCAGATAAATGTGAGATACAGCTTTCATATGCAATCGGAGTTGCAAGACCTACATCAATTATGATAGATACTTTTGGAACAGGCAAAATATCAGACGAGAAGCTTGTTGAAATCGTAAGAGAAAATTTCGACTTAAGACCTGCAGGCATAATAAAGATGCTTGACTTAAGAAGACCTATTTATAAGCAGACAGCAGCTTACGGACACTTCGGAAGAACCGATGTAGACCTTCCATGGGAGCGCACCGATATGGCTGACAAATTGAAATCGTATCTATAGTATGACGGTCGGATAAGATTAGACTAAATCCATCGCAGGCATGTTCCAAATCGTTAAGTGACAGCGTCCTCAATGTACCTGCTTATGGATTTGTCTAATCTTATCCGACCTGAGAGTGGTATATTATAATTTATTATTAGGAGATTTAATTATGAAGAATATGCTTAATTTCAAGAATTTCTCTGCGGAGGAATTGATTGATATTTTGGAGCTTGCGCAGGATATGAAAAAGAATCCTGAAAAATACAGCGAGGCACTTAAGGGTAAGAAACTTTATACTTTATTTGAGAAAACTTCCACAAGAACTTTTCTTTCATTTACAACCGGTATAACCGAGCTTGGTGGTACATATTTTAATCAGCTTTGGGAAGATTCAAATTTCGTACTTGGAGAGCCGGTTTCGGAGATTAAGTACGTGTGTAGAAATGTTGATATTATCATGGCTCGACTTGTTAAAAATGAAACTGTAGAGCTTTTTGGAAAGAATGTTACAGTTCCATTTATAAATGGTTGTGACAATTCCTATCATCCATGCCAGATACTTGCAGATGCGCTTACAATAATTGAGCATTTTGGAAGTCTTGATGTAAAACTTCTTTATATCGGTGCAAAGAATAATGTATTTAATTCACTTGTCGAATTCTTTGCGAAGATGAAAAAGGGTACTCTTTATGGACTTACTCCGCTTGTAAATAATACTGCATGTGACGATGCATTTTATGAGGAGGCAAAGGCTACCGGTCACTATGTTGAGCTTGACCCTGCCATGTCAATAGATGAGGCAAAGACCTATGTAAAGGAAATGGATATCCTCTATACCGATACCTGGGTTGATATGGAATTTTTCAACAATCCTGAGTTTGCAGAGAAAAAAGCAGAGATTATGGCTAAAATGATGCCATATCAGATAAATGATGCTTTCCTTGAGGGAAGTCATGCAGTAGTTATGCACGACATGCCTATGCATGTAGGCTTTGAAATTTCAAAGAGTGTTGAGATGAAGCATCTTGACCTTATCTTAGATGAAGCAGAAAATCGCCGCCATGCAGAAAAGGCTGTAATGTACACCCTCATAAACAGTAAGTAAAATTATTCGTGACGTGGGGACAGGCACCTTGTCACATCATGGTTGCTAATATTTGAAGACAGTATATAAAAATGTGCTTAGCATGGCGTTAAGTAATACGTGCCATGTGAGTACATTTTTATATACTGACGGAGTTAGCAAAATGTGATAAGGTGCCTGTCCTAACGATACATTTGTGGAGTTTATTTATGGATTGGAAATATTGGATAACCATACTCGGTATGGTGCTTTTTCTTGGATTTGGTATATCAGTGTGGCTATGTATATCAGCCATTAAAAGGCAGGAAGAGATAATAATACCAAGCCGATTACATCATAAGATGAGTGGATACGAGATAATAATGGCAAATGTCGGATTGATATTTGCCGTTATTATGATTATTTATAATTATTATATTTTTATGCCTGCTGTTATTAGCATGGTGCTTTTTATAATACTTCAAACCAAGATACAAAGTGGAATAACTGAAGACGGTGCGCTTATAGATACTACATTTATTGAATGGGAATTCATGAAAAGCTACAAGCTTCAATATGATGAAAATGATGGAAGTACTATTATTTTAAAGATCAGGGCAAACAGAAAACAGTATGTACTCATTTGTAACAGAGAAGATAAGAAAAAAATTGAGGAAATATTTAATGGGAATCATGTGAAGATTACTAAGACGATAAATAATTAAATGAATGATCCAAAGGTAACATTAAAGAATGATGTTTTTGTTTCATTAAAAAGATGATTTCAGAATTTTTATTTAAGATAGTTTTCTAATCAGGTTGACATGACAGCAAGATTGGATATATTATTATTTTTAGAATTAGTTTGGTTTGCGGATGGACATGCAGTATTGAAAATGTTATGGTTGTTATCCTCCGTAAACAGATGGGAGAGCAAAGATGAAACATTTAATTGATCCAACTGATTTGAGTGTTGAAGAGATTGATGGGATACTGAATCTCGCACTTGATATAATTAGTAATAAGGAAAGATACAGCGAAGCGTGTAAGGGTAAAAAGCTTGCTACTTTATTTTTTGAACCAAGTACAAGAACCAGACTTAGTTTTGAAGCAGCTATGATGGAGTTAGGTGGAAATGTACTTGGTTTTTCTTCTGCCGATTCGTCTTCTGCTACAAAGGGTGAAAGTGTAGGAGATACCATAAGAGTTGTAGGCTGTTATGCAGATATAATTGCCATGAGGCATCCTAAAGAAGGTGCACCGATGCTTGGTTCCATGGTATCACCGGTACCTATTATAAATGCAGGTGATGGCGGCCATAACCACCCGACTCAGACACTTACGGATTTACTTACCATAAAGCGTGAAAAGGGAGACTTAAATAATTTTACCATAGGTCTTTGCGGTGATTTGAAATTTGGACGAACCGTGCATTCCCTTATCAAAGCACTTTCAAGATATGAAGGAATAAAATTCATCCTCATTTCGCCGAAGGAATTAAAGGTTCCGGATTATATAATCACAGAAGTATTTGAAAAGAATAATATAGATTATGAGGAAGTTACTACCATGGAAGAAGTTATGTCGAAACTGGACATAATCTACATGACCAGGGTACAAAAAGAGAGATTCTTCAATGAGGCTGATTATGTACGTTTGAAGGATACATATATATTGGATAAGAGTAAGCTTAAAAATGCAAAGGAAACACTTTCGATTATGCATCCTCTGCCGCGTGTAAATGAGATATCAACAGAGCTTGATGATGATCCTCGAGCAGCTTACTTCAGACAGGCGCTAAACGGCAAATATGTCCGCATGGCACTTATTCTTACACTTTTGGGGGTGAATGTATAAATGAAAGTAGATAGTATACAAAATGGAATTGTATTAGATCACATTTCTGCAGGTAAGGCATTTCAGGTGTATCATGATCTTGAACTTGATAAGCTTGACTGTAGCATAGCAATACTCCAAAATGTTACGAGCAATAAGATGGGTAGAAAGGATATCCTTAAAATCGATCAGGAGTATGACGTAAATCTTGATGTGTTGGGTTACATAGATCCTGATATAACTGTTAGTATTATCAAGGATGGTCAGACTATTGAAAAAAAGAAGGTTGCACTTCCGAAAAAACTCATAAATGTTAAAAAATGCAAAAATCCACGCTGTATCACCTCTGTTGAGACAGATATCCCTCAGATATTTGTGCTGACTGATGAGAAAAACCGTATTTACAGATGTATTTATTGCGAAGCAGATAAATAAGAGAAAGAATATCTTTTCATTCTTATATGGGCGTTTCAAAATAAAAGGTATGGTTGACATGTTGAGTCAGGTTTAAATTTTGGGTTTACTTTTTCCTAAGATGTGGTATAATTTGTTAGACTATGTATATGCCTAATACATAAAGTCAAGAGGTGTGAAATGGAAAAGTATGTGATTAAAGGCGGTACGCCTTTAGATGGTGAAGTAACGATTGCCGGTGCAAAAAATGCTGCTTTGGGTATTCTTGCTGCGGCTATTCTTACTGACGATGAATGTATCATTGAAAATGTTCCTTATGTAGAAGATACAAAGGTACTGCTTAGAGCTATAGAAGCTCTTGGCGCTACTGTTAAATATATAGATTTACACACAGTTTCAATTTGCGGAAAGACTATAGACAGAGATAATCTATGTGTTGATGATGAATACATAAGAAAAATAAGAGCATCCTATTATCTTCTTGGTTCGATGCTTGGTAAATTCAAGTATGCACAGGTGGCACTTCCGGGAGGATGTGATATAGGACTTCGTCCTATCGACCAGCATATCAAGGGCTTTGAGGCGCTTGGCGCAAAGGTGGATATAGTAAGCGGAGGTAAGGTCGTTGCTAAGGCAGAGAATCTTGTAGGTCGTCACATTTATATGGACGTTGTAACAGTTGGTGCAACGATTAATATAATGATGGCAGCAGTTCTTGCAGAAGGAAAAACTACTATAGAAAATGCTGCAAAGGAACCGCACATAGTTGATGTTGCAAACTTTTTAAATAGTATGGGTGCTAACATCAAGGGTGCCGGTACCGATGTTATAAGAATACGTGGTGTACAAAGGCTTTTCGGAACGGAATATTCTATAATTCCTGACCAGATTGAGGCCGGTACATTTATGACGATGGCGGTTGCTACAAAGGGAAATATACTTATTAAAAATGTTATCCCTAAGCATATGGAGGCCATATCTTCAAAGCTTTCAGAGATTGGTGCAACTGTTATAGAGTACGATGACTCCATAAGGGTTATGGCAGACGGAAGGATGAAATCCACTCAGATAAAGACGCTTCCTTATCCGGGATTTCCGACAGATATGCAGCCGCAGATGGCTACTACACTTGCTCTTTCATCAGGCAACAGTATCATAACCGAAAGTATATTTGAAAATCGTTTTAAATATGTAAATGAGCTGGCGCGTATGGGCGCAAGGATAAAGGTAGAAGGAAATTCTGCTATAATTACCGGTGTTGAGAGCTACACAGGTGCCAATCTGGTTGCTCCGGACCTTAGAGCTGGTGCGGCGCTGGTTATCGCAGCACTTGCGGCAGAGGGCATAAGTACTATCGACGATATCAAATATATCTTAAGAGGATATGAAGATTTCGACGGAAAGATAAGAGCTTTAGGCGGACAGATAGAGATAGTCGACAATGAACGTGATGAACAAAAGTTTAAATTAAGAGTAGGTTAAATACTTATGAAGGCAGAGATAATCTGCCTTTGATATTCATTAAAGAGAAAACTCTAATTGATTAAGAATAGAAGAACTATATAAAAAAGGGGGAAATAAAATGTCAAAGAGACCGTATTACATCACAACAGCCATAGCATATACATCAGGTAAGCCTCATATAGGCAACACCTATGAGATTGTTTTGGCGGACAGTATTGCAAGATATAAGAGATTTGTGGGATATGATGTAAGATTCCAGACTGGAACAGATGAGCATGGACAAAAGATAGAGATTAAGGCGTTTGAAAATCTTTCAACACCAAAGGAATTTGTCGATGAAGTATCTTCTCAGATAAAGGGAATCTGGGATTTGATGAACACTTCATACGATAAGTTTATCAGAACCACAGATGAGGATCACGAAAAGCAGGTTCAGAAGATTTTCAAAAAGCTTTATGATAAAGGCGATATATACAAGGGTGAGTACGAGGGTATGTATTGTACTCCTTGTGAGTCATTTTTTACTCAGTCACAGCTTGTAGACGGCAAATGTCCTGACTGTGGACGTGAGGTACAGCCTGCAAAGGAAGAGGCTTATTTCTTCAAGCTTAGCAAATATACACCTAAGCTTATCGAATATATAAATGCAAATCCTGATTTCATTCAGCCGGAGTCAAGAAAAAATGAAATGATGAACAACTTCCTTCTTCCGGGAGTACAGGATTTATGCGTATCAAGAACTTCATTTAAGTGGGGCATCCCGGTAGACTTTGATCCAAAGCATGTAATATATGTTTGGATAGATGCATTATCAAACTATATCACCGGACTTGGCTACAAGGTGGACGAGCCTAGTGATGAATTATTTAAGAAATACTGGCCGGCAGACCTTCACCTTATCGGTAAGGACATTTTAAGATTCCATACTATTTACTGGCCATGTATGCTTATGGCTCTTGATTTACCGTTACCAAAGCAGGTATTTGGCCATCCTTGGCTCTTACAGGGTAACAACAAGGGCAACAAGATGAGCAAGTCAAGAGGAAATGTTATCTATGCTGACGATATGGTTGATTTATTTGGAGTTGACGCAGTTAGATATTTCCTTCTTCATGAGATGCCATATGAAAATGACGGACTTATCTCATGGGAGCTTGTTATAGAAAGAATTAATTCTGACCTTGCCAATACACTTGGTAATCTCGTAAACAGAACTATTTCCATGTCTAATAAGTATTTTAATGGCGTGGTTACTAATTCCGGTGAAAATCAGCCTGTAGATGATGATCTTAAAAAGGTTGTAATGGATACAAGATTAAAGGTTAATACCTGTATGGACAAGCTAAGAGTAGCTGATGCCATTACAGAGATATTTAATCTTTTCAGAAGATGTAACAAGTATATCGATGAAACTGAACCTTGGGTACTTGCCAAAGATGATGAGCATAAGGACAGACTCAACACAGTTTTATATAACTTAGTTGAGAGTATTATTGTCGGTGCTTCTCTTCTTGAGCCGTTTATGCCTGAAACCTCTCTTAAGATTTTAAAGCAGTTAAATGCCGAAAGAAGAAGAGTAACCGAACTTTCAAGCTTTGGACTTTACCCATCGGGCAGCAAGGTTACAGCTGAACCTGAAATCTTATTTGCAAGAATTGATACAGAGAAAATGCTTGATGAGATAGAGACTCGTTTCCCATCCAAGGAAGAAGAGCCGGAAGAGGAAAAGCCTAAGAAGGAAAAGAAGACTGAACTTAAGATTCCTACCATTGAGACCAAGCAAAAGGAAGAAATTACTATCGATGAGTTTAATAAGATGTCTCTTCAGATGGGTGAAATCTTATCCTGTGAGGAGGTAAAGGATTCCAAGAAGCTTCTTTGTTCACAGGTACAGGTTAATGGAAAGGTTCTTCAGATTGTATCGGGTATCAAGAATTACTACACACCTGAGCAGATGGTTGGAAAGAAGGTTGTTGTAATTACCAATCTTAAGCCTACCAAACTTGCAGGCGTTTTATCAGAAGGTATGCTCCTTTGCGCAGAGGATTTCGATGGCAACCTTGCCCTCCTCACTGCAGAAAAGGATATGCCTGCCGGAGCAATGATAAGCTAAATTCCGGTTTATCGCACATATGTGGGTGACGGGTACTGCTAATATAACTTCACACCAATTTAGTTTTTACTAACGGAAAGTATATGAAAAGGCTGATACACAACTTGCCATCGATTTGTTAAATCAATAAGCTCAAA
>JAFUGL010000099.1 GCA_017469405.1 Lachnospiraceae bacterium
CTTTTACAGTAAGCCCTAAAGACAAAGAAAAAAAGAAAGTGGAAATTCCAAAAATAAGACTACCCCCCGACTATGATCCTGATGCTTCCCTTGCTACTTTAAAATATACTTCTGTTTCTTGGATTGATTCAATAAATAGAGCAATCAATAAAACTGATTTTTCAAAAATCACACAAAAAACAAGAAATGATATTTTAAAAAATATGGAAGATGTAATAAGTACAATTAATAAACTAAAAAATCTACTTGGAGGTACGGATAATAATGGATGATTTATATAATAAATATGTTCCTAACGTAAGATTTGAACTTATACCAATAAAAGATTTAGTTTCTAATCAGGAATACCAAAGACATATTTCAATCAAACATATTGAAAAGGCTGTTGATGGATTCGACATCAATCAGGTTAATTGTGTAAGAGTAAGTCAAAGGGATGGATATAATTACGTTGTAAACGGACAGCACACCATTGAAATAATTGCAGCGGTCTCCGGTTCAAGGGAAACCCCTGTATGGTGCATGATACATAATGAGGAACTTAAATATAACAAAGAAGCAGATATATTTGCAAACCAACAAAAATATGTAAAACAATTACAACCATATGAAATTTTTAAAGCACATCTTGAAGCAGGTAATGATAAATATATTATAATAAACGACCTTGTTGAATCTTTTGGATTACACGTTTGCCCTAACTCTGCCGATTTTGGAATCTGTGCAGTTACATCACTTGTAAAGATTTATGAAAAGACCGGTTATGATATTTTAAACAGAACTCTTATTTTGATTGTTGGTACATGGGAAGGTGAAGCACATTCACTTAGCAGTAATATGTTATGGGGAGTTGCAAAAGTAATATATGCATATAAAGATAAATTAGACGATGATCGCTTTAAAGAAAAACTTGGTGTTATATCTGTAAGAGAACTATCACGTACTGCCAAGGAAAGACGAGCCGGTTCTTTAGGTTATGCCGAAGCAATCGTACTTAATTATAATAAAAAATCTCATGGAGTTTTAAACATAGAAGAATTATATAAAAACAAAATACCACCGGAGAAAAATTTAAAAGAAAAATTAAATGCTCCTCCAGATACAAAAAGCAATGAACCTTATGAAACAATTACGGAACAAGAATTATCTGATTCTAAAAAAGAGTCTAATGGACAGCTTTCGATGTTTGAAAAAATCACAGAATAGGGTATCTTAAGAGCAAGTTTCGCACGGTCATACAAAAACCCTGTTTTTGTATAATCGTGCCTTTACTTGATGGGGATTTTTCCCCATACCCCAAAACGAAAAAACTCTGTTTTTCTATTAGCACTACGTGAAAAAAATGATAATCTTATAATTATAATATTTTTTATAACGAAATATATTTTTAAAAAAAGAAAAAAGGAAAAACAAAATTTTCCCTTTAATCTTTTTCAGATAATAATGCCATTTACATTAAACCTTTTTTAAATAATCCATTATCATATAAAAAATCCATTTCTTCAAAACTTAATACCGAAAACGGATTCACCCAATTATCATCTTCATGATTTCCTTCTTTTTCTTTTAAAGTATAGGGTTCAAATCCAAGTTTATCACAAATTGATTTATACATACTTATTTTGTCTTGTTCTGACATAATTAAATTCCCTTTAATAATTTTTTCTTTAACATTATAACATAGCAGATTGAACCATACCATCTGTTTTTAATTTTACCTCTGCTTGTTTAAATATCGTTCTTTATTTTTTTCATATGGTTTATTCAATATTTCACCCATATTGACTCTAACTGTATATATTTCCTTTTCCTTATTACTTAAATTTTTTATTTGTTCTTTTTTATTCTGAACACTATTTTTTAGCAAATCTCTTTTACATTTTAATTCTTTTATGTCAGGTAGCCTTCCCTTTGGATATTTTTCTTTTATATATGTGTAAGCCTCTTCATAATCTGCTATTTCAATTTTATGCTCACTTCTAAATTTATCTTTATCACTTGAAGCCTTATACTCTTTATAAGTTTTTTTGTTTGCATAATATATAGCCATATTACGTATTATCTGATTACATTCTTTTAATTCATTGCTTAAATCTTTCTTTTCTTCTTTAAGTGCGTTTAACTTTTCACTGATACTTTTATGCTCATTATCTATATCTGATATGCTGTCATATCCATGTTCTTTTGCATAGATAACAGTAAGAGCCATCTGTTTAAGGTTATTTACTTTAACCTTTCTTTCATAAGCTCTGTTAATTTTAACTTTAATATTATCCTGCAAATTTGTTACAAGTTTAAGGTTAGTCCTTTGATAAATAGCATTTATTTGATACAAAGGAATATTATAATCTTTTAATATTTTTTCAGTATCTATAACATCCTCATTTGCTATCATATCTTTAATTCTTTCTAATTCATAATCCGTTCCTAATGCTCTGCCCCTTATATATTTATTTCGGTTTTCCGGAAGAAAGCTGATTCTTCCTCTTGTAATTTTTACTTTTATCTTATACTGCTCATACATCAAATTTATAAATTCATCATATGATGCAGCCTTTTTTATACATTCTTTTATTGCGATTCTTATATTTTCCTTTAATGTTTGAAACTGGGTTATTCGTGGTTCATATCCATTGCTTTTTATGTTTTCATTTTCAATATTAAGCTTTCTTTGTCCAGATTTTCTTGCCCTATATTCTCTGTCATTTATTTTATTTTCTGATGGAGTAACAAGATCAACTTGACCTAATCCTTCCCTTTCGCACATATCCATTACAGCCTTTTTTAAATATTCCAATAAATCTTTTGAAGCCCAATGTTTAAAGCCTGCTTTGTTTTCAGAATATTTACTCATATAAGGCTTTCTTTCAATATCTTCAAAACGTACACTATGAACTACTATATGGCAGTGGATATTTTTGCTTTTATTATGTCCGTCCGTATGCGTACAAACCATTACCTTGTGACCTTTAAAATGCTCTTTGGCAAATTCCATACCAAGCTCTTGTGCCCTTTTTCCTGTTAGACCTTTATCTATATCTTCCGGCTCAAATGAAAGAATATAATGGTGTGTTTTTATACTTTTTTTATCTTTTATTACTTTAAATTTTTTATCTATTTCTTCACATTCATCTGAAAAAGTATATGGATCACAATTAATACCATCAATATAATATTCATCCCTTAACACCATTTTCCCATTTTCATCTAATATAGCTTTTCCTGTTTCCTCATCATGTTTATAAATCATATAAAAAAGAGCATCCTTATATTTTTTATTTTTAACAGCTAAATGTTTAATTATTGCCACTATCATCACCTGCTAACTTTGATAAATCATTAAATGCTTTATGTATTTCATCCATACAGTTATGAAGCTCATATAGTACCTGAGAGCTTCTATAACCACCCTGATTGAAATACTTTGCTATTTGGTTAATATTACTACCTATCTTTCCTAAATTAGCCTTAATATCCCTTATTTCCGGCATATCAACCTTATTAACTTTTCTTATAATTACTTTTTTATTTAAAAGGCAACGTCTTATGTATTCGGAAATTGTAAGCCCTGAACTTTCAACATTTTTTATAACTATTAAATACTCCGGTTCTGTCATTTTTACATTTAGTCTTTTATTCTTAATAAGATTATCAAGTTTTTTAGGTCTTGCCATAATAACCACCACCTATCTATAAAAAAATAAACCCGATATGAAAGAGATTGATCTTTCATATCGGGTTAATCTACTTATTATCTTTTTCCAATACTTCATCATTTGCCTTGTTATCATACTTTTCTCTTACTTCTTTTTGCTTTTCTTTTAGCATTTTAAGGACGGATGGCTTTTTATTATTTATAATGCCGTCAATCATATTGTAATTTGCTTCCACAACCATTTCCGCAGTTCTTAGGTACTCTCCGTTTTCATATGCTTTTTGCCAGTTTTCCATTTTAGGTTTATTCTTTATATAGTCCTTTATGTATGAAATAACATCATCCATAAAACCAAGTTTAACCTTATCAAGAATAACTGTTCCTCTCTCGTCCAGTATTATCCATGCCACTTTTTCTTTAAATTCTTCATTTTCCATTAAATAAAAATTCTTACCCATTATATTAAGTGACTCGCAAGTATACCAGTGTCCTTCATAACCTTTAATTATAAAATCCCTTGTATCATAATCAATTACACTTCCATCGTCTTCATTTTCCATAAATCCCTCAAGAAGTAAATAATCCTCCCCATCGCAAAAGTAAGCATAAAGAACGCTGTCACGGTTTACTAAAACAACATCACTTATATTAATCCTTTTATCAGGAAAAGAATTATTATAATCAGCTTCTATATCAAATATTGTAGCATCATATTTTATATCTTTCATAAATACCATATGATACATACTGCTTGTTATTCTTTTTCCTTTATCCCTAAAGTATGATATAGGCTTATTATGAAAGGGGAGTAAATCTCCCCTTCCATACAGCTTATATACCGAGTATGATGCACTTTTCATATCAATTACCTTTTACAATCTCATATCCTGCAAATCCGTTTATATCGTTGGCAGCATCTATATCCGTGTCGGCATCCGAAATAAGATCGCTTATAATATCCTCGTCACTTGGCATAAGTTTTTTTATATAATTAAGTTTTGTCAAAAGATTGTTCTTTGAACTCTCTTCCGTAAAATCCACTATTAAATTACCTATCATAATTCTTCTCCTCCCTTATCCTTCTTGTTGCTTTTAGACTTCGTCTTGGACTTATTAGTATTACTCTTTGATACGGATTCCTTTTTGTCCTTTAAATCCTTAACAACAGACTTTTTCTTTATTTCTTCCTTTGTGGCTGATAAATCTTTTTCCTTTGGCATTGCCTCTTTTAAATCTTCATATGCCTTTTTTACTTCCGGAGATGCCTTTATATGATCCACCATATTAATCACATCATCTGATACAAAGCCCATAGGCATAAGATCATAAGTACCGTCATAAATACTGCCATCCAAAAAAGTAATACCGATTGTCTTATTTGCATTAAGTCTATCCCCCGGTATGTCATTATAAATCTTTACTGCTTCAGGTAGTGTAAGTCCTTCGTGATATTCACCTAAAGACGGAAATTCAGAAGCCTCAGCCACATAGTAAGATACAGATTCAGAAATTCCATTACTTTTTTCAATCATACTTCTCATACCTATTGCACCATTAACTTCTTCTTCCTTATAATTTTCAGGATGAGCAATTATTTCATCAAACATACCGACAACATCATACTTTGAACCTGAAAGAAGATCATTTGTTATTTTTTCAATAAACGCATCTCTTTCACCTTCTCCGGCAAGCTCACCAAAATGATATGAACGATACTCAGCTACAGCATAAGCGGTTGTATTAGCAAGTTCTTTTTTCTCATCATCATTAAGTGAGTTATAAAATCTTACTTCCTTACTTGCTTCCTTTGTTCTTTCTTCATATTTTGAAGCAAGCTCAAAAACATGGTTTTCTTTATCATAGTGATATACCTTATCGGATAAGAAATCCATAGGTGAAACAACAGCTTCGTTTACATCCCTTACCATATATTCCAAGTCCTTATATGATTCAAAAAATCTTTCCGGCACAAGTAAAATTTCATGTATTGAAGATGGAATAACATATAAGTTATCGCCTATTTCTTTTGATGCGTTTTCTAAAAAGTCCGGATATGCAATTAAACTTGCACCATGAATATTTGATTCAACACCAGCCCAATAAAGGTTTTTATCTTCCTGGCATACATACGTTTCCGAATACTTTTCTTCACCCATCATATTAACAAGCAAATCTCTTAAAGGCATAAGTTTTGCCGGCTCCATTTTTACCATGTTTTTTACAGCATCTTCATGAAGCGTACTTAAATCAACACCCCATTCATTAAATAAGTTATCTTTAACAACTGCACTTGAAATACCATCCGCATCTTTTGCTACTCTTATTGTATAAATAACGGATAAATCCTCTATTTCTGTATGTGGTATATCTTTTAGATATTCCTCATTAACTTTTGTGTTTAATACCCTTATTCCAAGAGAAGACTTAACCTTTTCATAATCAAGCAAATCTTCCTGACTTAAGCTAAAAGGTACATTTTCTATGTAGTGTACGGCATCTGCCTTTATCTTATCAAGGACAACAGGTAAATATGCACCCCTTTCAAGCATGTTAAAATACTCTCTCATATAAAGAATCGGTCCGGTTATAGAATTTGGCGGAAGTATGCTTATAGCTTTTTCATGTACGTTCTGCATCTTATTTATATCCATTACTTTAATTTCGGACTTACTATATATATCAGGAAGTAATCTTGGAAGTGCCATACTTACCATATTTATAAATCCTTCATAGTCATAAACATCCATAGCAGATGCACTTGCTATCTTATCCTCTTTTATCTTACCTTTTGTTTTAGTCTTTTTAGGCATTTCAACCACGTTTTCGTTTGCAGCTTCCTTTTCACCGTAAAACTCCGGTATTTCCATAAAGCCACTATCATCAACAAAAAAAGCTCTTTCCCTTCCATTCCTATTAAGTACAATTACATCACCGGTAAGAATAGACCTAAAATCCTGACCTTCTACTTCACCACTTGTAAACATGTCATAAATACTATCAAGCGTGACACCTTCCGTAAGTTCTCCAGTATAAACCTTATCAAAATTATCCTTTAATACTGTAAGGTTTCTCTCACGAAGTTTTAATAGTGGCTGAAATTCCACACTTCTATTTTCCGTAGTATTACTTCTTTGATATATCTCAAAGTATGGATTGTCCAAAAGTGGCTTTTCGTTTTCAAGTTCGATTACCTTTTCAGTTATCTTATCAATGATATCTGCCGAGGTCTTTCTTATTAAGTCCATTGAAGATTTAAGTTCCTTCATTTCCCTGCCACTGCTCCATCCGGCAATATACCCAAAAGACATTTCAGAAGTATCAAAACCAAAGTGCTGTGAAACTGTATATGCAACAGATTCAGCTTCCACTTCTCTTGTAAGCCTGTCCTTTTTTACTTCCTTATCTTCCAGTTCTTCCTTGCTGTGTAAAATAGAATGTGCCATCTCATGGATAATGGTTTCCATTGTCTGTACTTCACTCATTCCATTTTTAATTACGATTTCCTTATCTTCTCTTTGATAGTATCCGTCTATATCAATATCATCAAATCTTATAGGCACAGGAGATACATCCTTAACAGCTTCAATAAACGTATCATAATAAGCTACATTTCCCATAAGCTCTTCTGCACCAAGAGTTGGAAGCGGTTCACCTTCTGTTTGTGATACATCAAACACAGTAGTCATTCTAAATCTTGTTGCTTCTACCGATACATCATCAAGTATCTGCTTTCCTTCCTCGTCAAGAATTGCTTCCTTTGTTTCAGGATTAATTCTACCTACAAGCCTTCTTTCCTTTGTGGTAATAGGTGCAATAATACGGATACCATGTTCACCCTTTTTTACCGATCTGTGAAACTTTCTTTGCCAAGCATCAAACCCGGCAAGTCGTGTTGCATCCGGTTTTTGTGCTGCAATAAGTATAGTATTGTTAAAGCTGTAGTTATGAAACTTTGACATTGTTTTAAGATATGTCTTATAGTTTTCACTTGTGAAAAGTTCTGCAACGCCCTTTTCAAGTCTTTCCGTAATTTCCTTCATACGGTCTTCATTTGTTTTTCTTGTAAAATTATTTGGCATATTATTTTTCCTCCATAAATTATATTTTTATATATAAAAAACTTCGCCCTACGTTTACTGCGATACGTAAAGCGAAGCATTAATTTAATAAGTTATTCTTCATCATCTTCGTAGTTTTCTTCTATTTCTTCATCTTCCATATTTTCATCTACAAATTTATTTTTATCCTTTTTACCCTTATTCTTTATTAAGTAATAACCTATTCCGAAAACTACAACAACGACTATGATAATCATTGAAGAATTGCTTTTTTTCTTTACTACTTTACTTTCTTTTTCTTCCTTTACTTCATCAGGTACTATTACCTGTGGAATTTCTTCTGTTGTTACTTCCTCTGCAGTTGTTTCAACAAAATCCTTTAAGTCATATTCATCTACCTTTGATAAAAGATATACGTTTTCTGTAGTTCCTGACCTATCAATTACAATAAAAAAAGAATTTCCACTATCAGTTGTTATAGTAAGAAATTCCTTTGTTTTATCGTTATTAAAGTCATCCTTAAGGGTACTGTTTCCATCAACCGAAAATGAAGTAGCTTCTTCAAATAAAGTCGTATCTTCTTCTGTTGTTTCTTTTGGTTCTTCACTTGTTACTTCCTCTGTTGTTTCCGTAGTTGGACTAAAATTAAAAACTATCGCTTCTGTAGTAGGACTATCAGCAAGAACCGGTGCAGCCTCCTCTTCCGTAACTTCCTTCTTTTTACCATCTTCGATTTCTTCATAGGTTACATTGTTATAGCCTTCATCATCCCCTTGTGCCATACATGGTATTGATATACCAAGTGTAATAATCATAAAAAATATCGTTACTAAAACTTTTATATTTTTCACTTTGCTTCCTCCTTTATTACTTCCTTACCGTTTACAAAAAGTCTGCCTATATCATCCGTCTTTACTTCAATACTTTTATTATTTAATCCTGTTATAAATAAAAGTATCTCTTTGTCGGTAAGTTTATTTTTCTTAAGTGCCTTTTGCATTTCATCGGTTTCCATTATCTCTATGGCAGTTTTTATTTCCTGCTTCTGTCTTTCAATTTCCACCCTTTTTTTCTCAAGCACTTCCAAGTCAGATATGCTCTTTTCAAGTTTTCTCATAAAATCCCTCCTTTAAGGTATTCTTCCAAATGATAAAAAATGCTCCTGCCAGTACGAAGTATTTATACTTGAATATTTTATAGGATCACCGCAATGTAACATCATACCATCACCTACATATATTCCAACGTGAGAAGCTCCAACAGTATCATATGTATTTTGGAAGAAAATTAAATCCCCTGGTCTTGCTTCCTCCGGCGGTACATAGATCATTTTCTGCCTTAATCCTTCTGCTGTTAGCCTTCCGTAGCTCCATCCGTTTCCACAGTTATTTATTACCCAAGAAACAAATCCTGAACAGTCAAATGATGTTTCAGGTGAAGCACCGCCCCATACATAAGGATAACCTACATACTTTTCTGCTTCTGTAATCATGTTATAAAAGCGTTCATCCGATAAGGCTTCAGGTGGAATTGTGTAATTTATGCCTGCCGTTCCGGAATAATATATTTCATTAGTATTCCACAAATAATCCCTACAACCATAAGACATATTTAAAGTTGTATAATAACTTTCCAAATCCCCTGATAAATACTTTCTTGCAACATAGTCAAAACCATAATTTTTAAGTTTTACATTTAAAACCTTTACAGTTTTTTCTTCTTTTTTCTTTGGTTTGGTATTTTCCTTTGAAAACTTTATATCATTATTACTTGCAACCAGTACAAAGGCTTCGGTTTTTGCTTCAATTTTTTGTGTAGACTCTGATATGGTAAATTCGTACTGTTCATCAAAGAGCTTATTTATTTCAGAACTTACATCTACCCCATCATAATTTCCATAAACAGAAGTAAGATATGAAGTAAGCTCATACGGATTGTGACCTATTTCATCAATCATATAGTTATAGTAATCATATCCCGGATATGTACTTTCAATGGAATTTATCTTTTGGTTTAGGGAACTTTCAAGGCCTATATAAATGCTTTCAGCATTATATATGCTTTCATCTGATGATGGATATGTTGTTGCCGAAACAGTACCCGATATTCCACCACCAAGCAAACTACAGCTTGAAAAGGTATAAGTCATAAAAAAAACAACTACAGACAAAACACCAACCATTAAAACCATAGCACCGTTATTTTTAACTATATTTTTTATAGCCTTTTTTACTTTACCCTTTTTATACTTTGGCTTTTTAGATACATTTTTATCCAAAATATATTCCTTTATGCTAACACCATTTCTCTTTATTTGTGCATATCCCTTCTTATAGGATTTCTTTTGAATACTTTTAGCTTTTGAAATATCCTTTTTTGCTTCCTTTGGTAAATTCTCCTTTATATCCAAATCTCTTTTTTTGCCTGTTACCTTAAATCTTTCATATCCTTTTTTATCTTTAAGCCCTATATCTTTTCTTTCACTTCTTAATGTCTTTTCTTTATGGTTTGAAAACATATATTTACTTTTTGATAAGTCATTAATAACTTTATTTTCTTCATCAAAGCTATCGTTTTCATCATAATTAAGACTATCATTAAGTACGGTTTTGCCTATTTCATTAACCTTTTTTACTGTAGAAAGGTTATGATTTTTATAAGGCTTTTTATCCGTAAATCTTTGATATGTGCTTTTATTTTTATTATCTAAAGTACTGCTTTTACTATCCAAAAAGGATGATTCCTTTTTCTTAAACCCATCATTTTTTCTTTTTGATACTTTCTTTTCATTTTTTTGTTTAGGGTTATTAAGAGTAACCTTTTTTTTATCGCTAAGACTTATATTTTTTTCGTCCTTGTTTATATACTGTGTCTTTTTTTCTGATACATTCTTACTTTCTTTAGTAACAAGGTTTTCTTCCACTAAACCATCCTTAGTAGCTTTTATAACAACCTTCTCTTTGCCCTTTATTTCATTCATAAATTCACCACCTTAAATTTAAAAGGCAGGATGATTCCTGCCTTTTACTAATTACTTACCTCTTCCGGTTTTGTAGTCATAAGTTTATATAACTTCATATCCTTATTCATCTTATCCTTAAAAGGTATGATTACACTTCCATATATTATAAGACCGCTTCCGGCAGGGCTGTTTGTTACAAATGCAAGCTGTTCTTTTGATATGTTAAGTCTTTTGGCGAGTATATCCCTGTCATCCTTACCCTGATTAAGTAAATATACAAAATCAGAGTTTTCAATTATGTTTTGTATTTCAGGGCTTCCCAAAAAGTCAGTTACATTTTGCGTAATGCCTGTTGGAATACCGCCCCATTTTCTAAACCTTTTCCATATCTCAACTGAATATGCTGCTGTTTGCGGTTCTTTTAAAAGAAGATGAAACTCATCTATAAAGTACCTTGTTGATTTCTTTTTTGACCGATTTATTGTTACCCTATTCCATACCTGATCCTGAATAATTAACATTCCAAGCTTCTTTAACTGATTACCAAGCTCCTTTATATCAAAACATATAATCCTGTTATCAAGGTTTACATTTGTTTGATGATTAAATACATTCAAAGAACCATTTACATATATTTCAAGGGCTGTAGCAAGATTTCTTGCTGCATCTTCCTTTTGGTTTTTAAGTGTATTATATAAATCCCCTATTGTAGGCATATTTAAAGGCACTGGTTCTTTGAAATACTTTGAATAAACAATCGGTAAGCATCTATCTATTACAGACTTTTCTTCCGGAGATAGACCGTCATGAGCGTTCATTATTATTTCAAACATAGATAATATAAAATCACTCTTAAACCCAAGCGGATTATCACCGTCTGCATAATCAAGATTGATATCCATAGGGTTAATATAATCCTTGCTTGTACTTGATATCCTTATAACCTGACCTCCAAGTGCATTTACAAGCGGATAATACTCACCTTCCGGATCGCCTATAATAATGTCATCCTTTGTTACAAAAAAGGCATTTGTTATTTCCCTTTTTGCTGACATTGATTTACCTGAACCCGGTGTACCAAGTATAAGTCCGTTTGGATTTTTAAGCTGTTTCCTATCTGCCATAATCATGTTGTTTGAAGTTGCGTTTATTCCGTAATAAAGTGATTCCCCGGACATAAAAAGTTCTTGTGTAGTAAATGGTACAAAAATAGCAGTCGCACTTGTTGTAAGCCCCCTTTTAATAGGTATCTCATTTACTCCAAGTGGCAAAGAGCTAAGTAACCCCTGTTCCTGCTGAAAATCAAGTCTTCTTAACATACAGTTAGTACCCTGTGCTATACCCGATATCTGCATTATTGTATTATCAAGTTCTCTTTTCTTTTTGTCTGTATTTAAAAATAAAATTGTGACAAGGAAAAGTCTTTCGTTCCTTGATTGAAGGGCTGTCATAAGTTCCTTTGCTTCCTCACCATATACTGATAAATCAGATGGTATGATATCCATATCATAACCTGCCCTTACAGCCTTCTTTTGTTCCTCAATCTTCATCTTATCTATATCAGTTACCTTTGCTTTTATAAGTTTAATTGCTTTAAGCTGATCTATAGCCTCTATATGAATATTTAGGACAAGGTTATTATCAATTTCCAAGTATTTTTGTAGTATTGTATCTTCAAATTCTGGTGCAAGAATCTGTAAAAAAGATACTGCTCCTAATGTATCACCCATCTTAAAATACTTACTGCTGTCAAACAAAAAACTTGATGGAGCTATATAATCTTTTGTAGATAAACCGCTTTTTATAAGTTCATCATATGAAAAAGTAAAAGGTACATCTATATCCGGATTATACATTTCATAAAGCACTTTTAATCTTTCATACCCATCAAGCGAGCTTGCATATACGCCCATAAGTTTTAAGTTATTAATAATATCAGTTTCAATTCTTTCAAGTCTTGGCTTTGCTTCCTTTACACTTTTTGCTTCAATGCTAAATGTTATATACTTTTCCTTTTTAAGTCCGTTATTACCTTTAGCAAGCTGATTACGAAGCATTTCCGAATACTCTTTCCTTATATCGTTAAAGTTATCATCCTGCGGACTAATTGATATAATCGAATCATATTCACTCATGTTACTATGATGATTTATAAAAGAAAACTGTAAATGGATGGAGCTGTCAAAATAATTAAGAAACTCACACCACTTTTCAAGTATTGCTTTTTTATCATCATCCCTTGCAAGCTGATAATTTATATCAAGAAACTTTATTGTCTTTGAATATAAACCTTCTTTAACCTTACATATACCATCCCTTGCCATTTCAATATAGGGAATGGAATCCTGAACCGATAAGTGATCTTCTTTTTTAAGATTTATCTTTGGCTTTTTATTTATTTCCGTAAGTTTTACCTTTGGCAAGATTTTCACCCCCTTTACTTATTTTCTTTATATCTACTTCATATATATTTTTTGTTTCATATATCCTTACTTTAGGTCTTAAAACCTTTTGTCTTATTATGTTAAATAAAAGCATCTCTAACGGCTGTCCGTTTTTTTCATACATGGCAAACAAAAATGCAGGCACCATAAGGCATATCATGATGGTAGCTGCATTTGTCGTACCAATATAATCCTTTGTAAGAAAATATATCGGAAGCCCTATTATTGCTGCAATTCCAAAACATATAAGCTGTCTTTTAGTAAGGTTAAACATTACCTTGTTTTTTACCTTTGTTAAATCTTTTGGTATCTTTGCTACAATAGCCATAATATTTTTCCTTTCTAATGTGCATTAAAAATTGATTTAGCAAGTGAACCGGTCTTAAATAAACTAAATACCAAAATCACTGTGTAACCAATTATTCCAAATAATGCGGAATGGATATTATCGGATAACTCTACTGTTGATACAAGCACTGCATATATTCCAACACAAACCATCATTAAAAATCCTTGGAAAGCAAGTGCAAACAGCCCCCTTAAATAACCTGTTCCTATCTGCCCCCACTCTTTATTTGTCATAGTTGCAAATGGTATAGGTGCAACCGAAGTATAAAGGTATATCTCAATCATCCTTCCATACACTATTACAGTAATTACAACCGAAAGTATCTTCATACACATACTTACAAGCATGGACTCAAGAGCAAGTGTCGCAAGCTCACCTACATCAAGTAATGTTGTTTGCGTAAGTATCATTGATAGCTTTGATGTCCAGTCAATAGTTGCATTACTTTTAACAACACCTGAAGCATCGTTTACTATACTTTGCCCTAAATCAAATACCGCCATCGTTATATTCCAAGTGTGGCTTACAAGGTAAACTGCAACCCACATCTTAAAGAAATACTTAAAAAACATCCACGTATCAATCTCATGCATGTTATTTTTTTCAGTTAGCATTGATATAAGTTCATAACAAAGTACAAATGTTATGATTAGTCCTGCTATAGGCATAATTACTGTTTCTGATAGTGTATGGATAAAACCATAAATACTTCCATTCCAGCCGGAAGGAGTCTGTCCAACCTGAGTTGCTATGTCATTTGTATTTTCATTGACATCCTGAAACATAGTCTCAAGGTTGGAAATTATAATCCCCTGTAAAAGTTCCTTTATCCAATCCTCAAGATCATCTATAATCCATCCGAGCATGGGGTTTTATCTCCTTTCCTTAAAACAGTGACGAAAGCTGTGGAACAAGTGTTGTTCCGATTAATACGACACCGCCACCTGCCATAAGCTGTTTAATGCCCTGTGACTTTGCACCCGGATTGTCATTACCATATCCCTCAAGAAGATTAATAACACCCCATACTGCAAGTCCTGCACCTATTGCTATAACAAGTGTCTGTAATATTGATATTGCTGAATTAAAAAATGCCATATTTAATCACTCCTTTTCATAATATTTTTTATTATTTTTTGGCATAAAAAATGGGCGATCCCTCGCCCTTAACTTCTTTGTTTTCAAACTTCCACCTCTTTACTTTTTATCCTTTTACTAACATCAGTTACTTTCTTTATTTCCCCTTTTAATTCATCAAGTTTTCTTCTTATTGACTTTCTTTTAGCTTCAAGACCATACATTTTTTGATATACATCTATAGCATCAGTAAAACTTAATTTAGAATCTGGAATTTTACTGTTTTCCAAAAAAGAATAATAATATTCCTCACCAATTATGATATGATCGTAAAACGCTATATCCATTAATGAATAAGCCTGATTTAATTTATCTGTTATATTAATATCTTCCTTTGAAGGTTCTGCATTTCCGCTTGGATGATTATGTAAAACAATTACAGCCTTCGCATTTGATAAAATACTTGTTTTTAATATTTCTCTTATAGATACCGGTGCAGAATTTAAACTACCCATAGAGGTAATATTGATATTAATAGGCTTATTAGCTGTATTTAAGTTAATTACACAGACAACTTCTCTATCATATTCCCTTACTGTATCTGCAAGTACCTTTACTGCATCTTCCGGTGTATTTACAGGTTCGGTGCTATATAAAGACTTTTCTTTAACCATCCTTATCGCTACTTGATCTATCTTGTACTTCTTTTCCATCGTCAATTTTTCCTTTCCCTATATGTATTACTATTGAACTAACACCCTTATCCTTTAAATAATCCAAAATTTCTTTAAGATTCGTTTCCAAAACATTCTCCCCCTTTTATTATTTCATCTAAGGCTACCCTTATGTCCTTACCGTCAATTTCATTACCAAGTGAATCCCAACCTTCACACCTTTGTCTTGCAAAAAGTTCAATACGAGGTAAGTCACCGCAAAGCTCTACAATCCTATCTCTTATTTCCTCCGGCTTTTTACTATGTTCCATTACCCTTGAATCACATATTTGGTGAACCTTCTTTGAAACACGTTTTGGATGTCCTTTTGTTCCTATAATACAAAGCTCCGAATTTGACCGAGTCCAAAGTCCAAGCCCCATAAACCACTGATCCTTTTTCTTACATCTTTTTACCCAGTTAAATCCACAGGTCTTATATGTAAATCCCCATCCTTCTAATAGTGCTATTCCGTCTTTTAAAAGAGGAAATGTTACCCATAAAAATAATATTGAATCCTTTTCACAAATCTTATCCACCGGAAGATTTATTAAGTCTTTTATATCAATAGTCATATAATGTCTTTCAGCACTTCTTATATTTCCTTTTTCTGAATATGTCCTAAACTTCCAAGGCGGATCAGCGTATATTATGTTATATTTCTTACCCAAACTTTTCACCCCCCCCTTAACTATCAATTATTTCCTTTAAGGCATCCCTTATATCCTTGCCGTCCATCTCATTACCAAGTGATTCCCAACCTTCACACCTTTGTCTTGCAAATAATTCAATACGTGGCAAGTCACCACAAAGCTCTACAATCCTTTTTCTTACTTCATCCGGCTTTTTACTGTGTCTCATTCTTTCTGACATAATAACCTGCCATACTCTTGTCGAAAGTCTTTTAGGATGCCCCTTTATTCCAAGTAAACATATTTCCGAACTGCTTCTTGTCCAAAAACCAAGCCCCATAAAAAGTGTTCCTGATTTTGGATTTAATTTTATCCAGTTAAAAGCACAGGTCTTATACTTAAATCCCCATGCTTCAAATAAACTTATTCCTTCATTTAACTGTGGGAATGTTACCCATAAAAATAAGAAAGCATCCTTGTCTATTATTTCCTTGACAGGCAGCTTCCTTAATTCTTCAATATTAAGTGTCGGATAATGATTACTTGCAACGCCCTCACCCACGCTTCGTTCATATTCCCAAGGTGGATCGGCATATATAATATTATATTTCTTCCCCATATCTTCTCCCCTTACCTTTTTTATCATATAGATAAATTATTTGTTACCTTCTTTTTATCATTTGGTTTTATTTCCTTTTGCTTTTCCTTTAGCTTTTCTAAAACTGATGATTCCTTTTTTGCAAGGTATCTTTCTGCTTTAAAAAGGTTATATGATAAATCCCCTGACTGATCATAATTTACAGGGTTTATATCAACCTTTATTCCTTCAATGGATATAGCATTTTTAGATAGTGCAGTAAATACATCGTCTTCTCTTTCGCTTCCTTCATATTCAAGAAGTATATCTATATCCGAGTCTTTATTTTCAAGCCCTCGTGAACGACTTCCGGATAAAACTGCATCGATTACCCTTGCATCAAAACCATAATCTTCAAAAAAACAAGAAACAAAATATTTTACTGTCTGTTCTATATAATTTGCAGATAAACCATTTATAGGATGATAATACTTTTCTGTTCTTTTCCTAAAATCTGCCACATAGCTTTTATGAACATTATGAGTATTTTCATTTAATAGTTCTTTAGTAAAATTATCAATTTCCTTAAACCCTATTTCATCAACATAATAAGATTTAAGTTTTCCATTATTCCTTATAACAATAACATCACTTACTGATAAAGAATGTCCGTAATAATCATAAGGAAGCCTTGTATTAAATCTTATAAATATACCGGATAATACTTTTTCAATTTCTTCATTACCATCAAATTTTCCTATATATGTCATATCATAAAATTCCTTTGATGGAGTATATCCATACTTGGTTATAAAATCATAACCTGCATATGCGATATCATGCCATATCGGTAAATATTCTTTTAGTTGGTAAATTGCAAATTTATTATCCCCGGATAAAAGCTCCATTTCTCTTTTAGCTATCTTTTCAATTTCTTCTCTTTTCTTCATTCTTTCTTCCATTGTTTTCCCCCAACAAAAAAACAGCCATAGTTTCCTATAGCCGTTTTCTAATAAATTATCATTTTTGATTATAATGTGTTTTGCACTGATATATTTCCAAATTATCGTCCGAAATACGAAAAACAATTCTATCTTTTTCATTGATATGAACACTCCAGTATTCAGATAAATTGCCTGAAAGTCTTTCAGGTTTACCAGTACAATTATATCCATTTCTCTGTATATCTTTGATTAAATTATTAATCTTTTTAAGCGTTTTTTTATCTTGTGTTTGCCAATAAAGATAATCCTCCCACGCTTCATCACTCTATAATATTCTCATAATTATTCCTCTATCAGATCATGTTCCTTTAATGTAGCTTTTCCTGTTTTTATATCATTAACTGCCTTTTTTAAGTAATTAATATTTTCATCGCTGTAAAAAGGATCAACAGATACTTCAAAAGGAATCCTTTTCTCTTTTCCAAATTTAACCAAAAATATATTAATGGCTGTTGACATTGATAATCCTAATTCCTTGCAGGTTTCTTCTGCAAGTTTCTTTACATCGTCTTCTACCCTAAGATTAATGGTCTTCATAAAATCACTTCCTTTCGCATAATTATTATAATATATATTATGCGATTTGTAAATATATATTATACACATTGTATGTCATTATGCGTTACAATTATTTCCATGATTAATTTATATGATAACCTTAAATCTATAAATAAAAGAGTTAATTATCCTCTTGCCCTTTCGTATGCTACTTTCCAATCAACGCTTTTATCTCTCATAAAATCCATTGCTATGTACCATTCAATCTTATCGTTTATAAAATCATTGATAAGTGCCTCTGCTACTGTCTTATATTCTGCAAGGTCTTCTTTTTGTATAGTTTCGTTTTCGTAATAGTCTTTATAATTTATGATGATATCATCGTGGCAAAACTCATAAAAACATAATTTAATATTACCGCCTTCATCAATTTTAATTGATAATCCCTGGTTATATCTTCTAAAATCTATATCCCTTTTACCGTTTGCATACGTTATCTTTATATTGCCCTTATTCCTACTATGTGACAAAGCCTTTGTTAAGGCTTTCATAGTTATTTCAAACACTTTATTTTTATATTCTTCCTTCTTCAATCTGCTTCCTCCTCATATAAATAAAATTCCGTATCTTCATTTATCCTTGCCCTTTTTTTCATATACTTTTCTACATCAAAAATAAGTTTTTCGTTACCATCCGCTATTTCCATATATCTTTTATGTTTTGTTATGTCATACTTATTTGAAAAAAACGGTCTTACACCCCTTAACTGCAATATACATTTTTCTCCGTCCATAACTGATATTTCATCCCTTGTCATAAGGTCTTTTCCAAGTTTTTGATAATTAATACCAAGTGACCGGCTCTGTCCTCTTGTATCAGAAGTGTTATATAAATCTATCGTTTCCTTACCAAGTGTTTCAGATAGTTCCTTTATGGTTGAGCTTTCTTTTCCACCCAAAAAAAGCATCGTGTCACAATTTCCTATAATTGTTTCCGATGCATCTTTATATATGGTTTTTAACTGGCTTAAGGATTGTAATATTATTGATGCGGATATTTCTCTTGATCTTATGGTTGCTATAAGTTTATCAAACATGGGTATTGTTCCAAGGTTAGCAAACTCATCAAGCAAAAACCTTACATGGTAAGGTAATCTACCACCATATTTATCATCCGCCACTTCACACAAAAGATTAAATAACTGACTATACATCATAGCTACAATAAAATTAAAGGTTGAATCGGTATCAGATACTATAATAAAAAGTGCTGTCTTTTGTTCACCGATTTTATCAAGTTCCATTTCATCATATGATGTAAGTTCCTGTAATTCTTCTATGTCAAAAGGTGCAAGTCTTGCACCACAAGAAATTAATATACTCTTTGCTGTTTTTCCGGCTGCAAGTTTATATTTTTTATACTGCCTTACTGCAAAATGTTTAGGGCTTCTTTCCTCCAGTTCTTCAAACAAAATATCCACTGCATTTTGAAATTCTTCATCTTCCTCCCTTGTTTCTGAAGCATTTAAAAATTCAAGAAGTGTAGTAAAATTTTGTTCTTCTTTTGGAGCTTCGTAATATATATATCCAATTAAGGCACAGTATAAAAGCCTTTCGGATTTTACCCAAAAATCCTCCGCCGACTTTTCTCCTTCACCCTTGGTATTTTGAATAATGGTATTTACAAGTTTAAGTATATCTTTTTCAGAATGGATATAATTAAAAGGATTATAGTGCATTGATTTATTAAAGTTAATGGTGTTTAAAACCTTTAATTTATATCCATGCTTTACTAACATATCCCCTACTTCAAGAATTACCGTTCCCTTTGGATCAGTAACTATATAAGATGTCTTTTTATGCATCTGCATAATGTTTGGTTTCACATAAAACCTTGTCTTACCTGAACCCGAACCACCCACAACAATTATATTTTTATTTCTTGCATACTTTGGCTTTTTAGGTCTTTGATTCATAGTTAAAAATTCTGTCTGTGTAAGGATTATGTTATTATCAAATACCGGATCAATAAAAGGTGCTATATCAGCTCTTTCACCCCACCTTGCCGATCCATATTCAACACCTTTTCTATACTTTTTAGCGTTCTTTTTCCTTATCTTAAGGATTATTAAAAAACCTACACATATGATAAGTCCAAATATAATATCCTTTGGGTATATGCTTATCATAGGATTTATAAAAGCAAGGTTAAAATTTCCAAGTAATAAACCGACTCTTTCAATTACGTTTTTTCCGATACAGTACCCATAAAGCCACGACAACTTATTTGATACATAAAAGATTATAATAAATGGTATTAACATCTTTGCTACCTTAACCTTATCTATGGTTGATATCTTATATTTAAGATTATCTTTTACACCCTCTATAAAAGAGTTAAAGGTATCTTTTAGCTTGTTTAAAATACCATTTATCATCTTGTAACACCCCTTTTTCTTGTCCTTACTCTTTGTCTTTGTCTGTTCTTTGATTTAGTCTTTATAATGGCATTTCTTAATGCTTCTCTTATGGAAGACTTATTTTTATTAAAGGTTTTTCCGGTATATTCCTTAAAAGCAGCCGTCATTGAATCAACATCCTTTGCCTTAAAGAAAACATAATATCTTGGTGGTATTACCGATTTATCCTTTTTTAAGGAATACTCCACATTATATTTTCTTGCGTATCTTTCAAAAGACTTTATATTTTTATCTGTTATTTCAATGTTTGTAAGCTCTGCCCCTTTTTTCCTTAGACTCCTTAAACTTTGTTTTCCTTTGTAACCATACCTTTCATTATTTTCCTTTTTAATTTCTTCCTTCCTTACTTCCTTCTCATGGTATCTTGATATATGATTTAACATATGGGATAAGGCTTGTTTTAATACTTGTGCTGTGATCTTACTTCCAGTAACACAAAGTCCAAATACTTTTTCATTTACCTCTTCCTGCATTTTGCTCCCTCCTTACCTTTAAATCCATTAAGTTTTTCAATGTACAATATCCTATACACAAAGATGCCCTTCCATAAGCACATCCCCTACAGTCACCCTCCGCAAAAGCAACCTCTTCTTTTAAAGGGATAGCATAATAACATTCCTTCATAGTACAGCAATCTTTTTTATCATTAAAAAAATAGCAGTATCTACAATCAAAAGGCTTATCTTCTGAATAAATTTGATTATCCATTTTTCTTAATTCCCTTTTCATAAGTAATATTGCGGAGAAACCAGTTAAGAAGGAAGTTATATATTAAATATTCTTTCATTACTTAATTCACTTCCTTTTTTTATTTTAAACACAAAAAAAGATCGCTTAAAAAGCAATCTTTTTTAATGAACAAATTATATTAATTTGATAAATTTAACTAAAGAAGGTTCGGTGGCTTGTTTCGTATGAGAGAAGCTACAGCGACTCCTTTTTTATATTGTTATTTTGAAATAGCATTAATAAATTCGTCAGAGAAGTTGCCATCTGAAAAATCAAGCCACCCTACATCGTCTATCATGAGTTCATTTCCATTATCCATAATAACAAACGAATAATCTTTATCGCCTACTGATACTGTTAAAGAAGAACCATCTAATTTATATGTTCCGTATGTTGTTTCAAAATTATCTGTTCTCTCTTTTGTCTTAGTATCAACTTTCCAATTATTAAATATGCCCCTAAACGTATTATCATCATAAAAAACCATCCACTCAAAATCCAACTTATTATTCTGTGGATTCTTATTCAAGCCGTATATTTTACCTATTAAAGGATTTTCAGACTTTGTATCAGTTGATTTATTATCTGATGATTTACCACACCCGGTTAAAAATAATGCAAAAATCATTAAACATATAAGTATCTTTTTCATAGCTACCTCTATCTAAGAACCCTCTTGTCCTTCAAACTACAATTCTTCATTTCCACGACACCTTCCATAAAAATCATTTAATTGATTAAATTTTTCTTAATTATACAATCATTACATAAAATTAACAAGGCACTTGTTTTTATTATATAAGGGTATTTATATATGAAAATGCCCTTATAATTTTTACTTTTTCCTTCTTTTTATTATGGTTATTCCTATCATTGAAATACCTGATATTATGATAAGTGATGCTATAAGCGGTAAGTTTATCTTATCACCTGTTTTGGGTTCATCAGGCTTTTTAAGGTCAGTCATTTCAACTTTTGTTATTTCTCCTGAATCCTTTACTTCAAAGGTTATATCACTTGCCACTTCGTAACCATCCGGTGCTTTTACTTCATGAAGTGTGTATGTACCAACAGGTATTTTCTTAAACAAATACGGATTATCTGTTGTAGTCCATGATATTACTTCGCACCCTTTATCATCAATTATTGAAAGTGTTGCACCCGGTAGATTATATCCAGTAATATCTACCTTTGATATTTCAACCTTGGTTGTATCGTTTTCAAGGGCATATGAAAAATGGCAAAAATAGTCCATATCCTTTTTATATGAAAACTTAAAATAATACACTGTATCATTTGACACATACCCCGATGCAGCCTTTACTTCTTTTACGTAATATGAATACCCAATAGGTATATCTACCGTAAATTCTGCCTTTCCGGTATCATCTGATATTATTTCTTCAATAAGCGTATCTTTATTTATAACTACATCCCCATTATCATTTAAAATATCTTCTTTTACATAAAGTCCAAATGTTGCACCCTTAACCGGTATATCCTTACCAAGCTCCGTTTTTATAATATCAACCTTTGCCTTATATCTTTCATTTACGTAATCAGTTGTAAATTCAACAATACTTTCATTTTGATCCTTGTAAGATATATCAACTTTTCTTTCAGTATCATCAAGAATATATCCGTCAGCAGTTGAAATTTCTTTTACACAGTATTTTCCAAGCGGTAAGTCGTTTATTTCGATCACGCCTTTATCATTTGTTTCATATGTACCGACAAGCTCACCCTTTTTATAGTAGTCGCTGCTTTCACCGTCAGGATTAGTTATGTTTTCATCTGCATAAAGATTAAATATAACGCCTTTAATAGGTTCTTTCTTATAAACAAATTCTGTTTTGATTAAGCCATCGTTTGATACATTTACCTTATCCAATTTTTCCGCAAACTTATTTATCACAATTTTTCCTTTTGGAACTTCATCATACATAACTACAGGAATAATCTCATTTGACTCTTCAACCTTAAACTTTATATCACTTCCTTTAAGATAACCAAACGGTGCAAGGTTTTCTTTAAGTATATATATTTTACCTGCAACAAGTCCTTCAATTATATGTGGTTTTCCCTTTTGGGAAGTCCAGTTATCTATCAACATTCCTTCCTCATCAAATACTGAAAGGTTAGCACCTTCGATTTCAACATCATTAGTTATATCCTTTTTTGTAAATGAATACCTTGTAGGCTCATTTTTAAAGACAGATTCAAGTGTAAATGAAGCCAAATCTTCACCCTTATATGTAGCATCTATTTCTTCTACCTGATCTCCAAGCAAATATCCATCCGGTGCTTTGGTTTCCTTTATGTAATATTTTCCAAGCGGTAAATCTAACCCAAAGTCCGAATTTCCGTTTTCATCAGATACGGCTAATCCGATAAAGGAATCCTTTTCAAACAAAATATCCCCATCAGTATTTTTTATATCTTCGTTTGCATATAAAGAAAACTCTGCCCCGGAAAGTGTTTTATCATTTGACTTACTTTTCTTTACTACATTTATATCTACCTTTTGCCTATCGTCCATAAATTCCGCAGTCTTATAAATAATAGGCGTATCCTGATCCTTATAGGTAAATTCCATTTCAACCCTTGTCGGGTTTAAGAAAAATCCATAAGGTGCTTTTGTTTCAACCACATAATATTTTCCAAGCGGAAGATTTTCACATACTGCCTTACCTTCCTCATTTGTTACAAGTGTTTCTACAAGCTGATCCTTTGAATATATAAGGATTCTTTCTTTATTATCATCAAGTTGCATATCAGGTGTGAAAATGTCTTCGCTTGCATAAACAGAAAACTCTGCCCCTGAAAGTGGTCTTACTTCATATGTAAAATCAGCATCTTCATATCCGGTTAATACTTCACCCTTTTTTATAACAGTTAGATTTCCTTTTACGGATTCATCCATGTAATCAATGGTAATTATTGCTTCCTTTGTATCATTATCTATAAGATATGGCGTATTAGAATCAATAGAAAACTCAACATAATTTTTATTAAGTATATATCCATTTGGTGCGGTTATTTCTTCAATCCTATAGTTACCAATCTTTAAGGTTTCAGGCATAAGCAAGCATCCCTTATCATTTGTAAAATATGATGTATGTACCTTCTTTTCAGGATATGTAGTAATTTGTTCTACGTAAGATTTACTATCCATATCATAAATCTTAAATTCCGTATTAGCTTTAAGGATAGGCTTTTTTGTTTCATCATCCTTTTTATAAATGAAAAGTTTTGCTTCAAATTCCTCGTCAACAAGGACACGCCATACTTGAGGTTCGTTAGGCTTATTTTCGTAAACATCTACATAAAAATCATCCACAGGCGATAAGTTATGCGGTGTAATTACTTCCTTAACAATATACTTTCCATAAGGTATCGGAATACTTTCAGCATAGCCCTTATCATCGGTAAATATGATTGTTGCTCCATTTTCACCAATAACTACAGGATCGGCACTGTCAAAGTCAAAACTACCGTCTTCTCTTTTTGAAAGGCTTGATACAAGGTAACAACTAAAGCCTGCACCTTCGATAAGGTCAGCATCGGTTTTCTTATTTCCTGCAATCTTTATAATTGAAAAAGGCTGCTTATCAACTTCTTCCAATACTTCCGCTTCTCTTTTAACGGTAGGTACGGTGTCACCTTCAAATGTACAGTCAATGTTATGCTTTTCGGTATCCGGCACATATCCAGTCGGTGCAGTAATTTCCTTTAAGTAATACTTGCCAAGATGAAGATTATCTACACTTGCAAATGCATCCTTATTTGTTGTAAGCGTAGTTATAAGTGTATCTTTTTTATAAATAACGCCTGTCTTGCTATCAGGATGTGTTATATCTTCCCTTGCATAAAGACCATACACTGCTCCGGAAAGTGTTGCATCGCCCTGTGCTTTTGTTTCCAAAAGTTCACTATCCTTTTTAGTAAGGCTTATCTTTGCATTTACCCTTTTATTCTTAAAGGTATGTGAAAATGATACAGTCGGTGTATCCTGATTTACATAATCAAACTTAAAAGTATATATATCCGTTTCATCTCTTACATATCCATCCGGTGCTTTGGTTTCTTTTACATAGTAAGAAAAGCCAATCGGTATGTCTGCCGTAAAAGTTGCCTTACCGTTATTATCAGTCGTGACACTTTCGATAAGTGTATTTTTTGAAGCAATAATCTCCCCATTTTTATTTGTTATATCACTTCCTGCATATAAAGAATAAATTCCACCCTTAAGCGGATTATTTGTTTCATTATCGGTTTTTAAAACAGATACGTTTGCTTTTACCCTTTGATTATTATATGTGCTTTCCTTAAATACTGTAGACGTTGTTTGTCCGGCATAGGAAATAGTTACATATTTTTCTTCATAGCTGTTTGTATAATAAGTCGGTGCTTTATTTTCAATAATCTTATACTTTCCCAAATAAAGATTTGTAAGTGTTACACTTCCTGATTCATCAGTTACAAGGTTTTTTGCAATAAGTGCTCCGTTATTATATTTTTTATCACCGTCACCTGAATATATATCTTCACCTGCATAAACCAAAAAAGAAGCACCTTTTTGCTTCTTTACTTCATAGTTAAATGTAACTTTTCCCTCTGTTATGGTTGCCTCGGTTAATTCCTCACCTTCCTTATAAACTGTAAGTGATCCTTTTTGTTCGTCATTTTCTATGGTATATTCTGCCGTATTATTTACGGAAACATTAACTGTATAAATATCAGGAGTTAATACGTAATTATCCGGTGCGGTTATTTCTCTTACATAATAAACATCCTGAGTCTTTATTATTTTTACAGATGATGTACCATCCGCATTTGTCTTTGGCATGGTAGTTACAAGGTTAGAACAAAGGCTGTCAGAATATACGCCAAATTCTGCACCGGAAAGTGCTTTCTTTGACTCTGAATCGACCTTCTTTATCTTTATTTCCACTTCATTTAACCAATTAACATTTAAAGCTACAGAATTAGATATACTTGTCGTCTGATAGCTTCCTACATCCTGTAAGGAATCGGCATTTTTAATTGCAATGGCTTCCCAAATCGTTTTTATATTTCCTGTCATTTCACCGGTATTAAAACTTCCTGTTTTTGAAAGCGGAGCACTAAAGTAAAACTTTGCACCGCCATATATGGTTATATTACCTCCGGTTTGAGAAGTTCCGTCCTTATATATCGTAACATCCGCCGGTAAACTCATAGTTATATAGTTTCTTGAATCCGCATTAAAAGTCACTTCGTTTGTTACCTGCTTTGTTCCATCTGCTGATACATAAGCATCAAGGTTAGTTTGTGAAAGTGACATTGATGGCTCCGGAGGGGCAGGTAAATCAGAAAGATAATTTATCCATCCCCATACACCACACTCTTCAAGATCAGCTTGTGTACAGCCATGAAATCCATCCATTCCGGCATAGAAATAACTTGCTGCAAGGTGTGTGAATATATATCTTAAATCACCGTCAAACTGCCCCATATATATGTCAGTCATATCTCCAGTTCCGCCGTAGCCATAATATAAAGCCTTTTGTAAGTTTATGTTACTTTCAAGAACGCTTTTAGCATACTCACCGCTTGCAGGTGTTTTTTTACTTGACTCAAGGCAGTACGCCATTTTTCCGTCTATGTAAAAATAACACGTTGAATAATTACCTAAATTTGACGGATACCTTAAATCTTTTCCTTTAGTAAGTGTTACCGTATTATCTCCGGATGCACCAAGTAAGGGTGTTGCTGAAAATACCAACATATCCTCTTCTATTTCATCTGTAATTTCAGCATCCGTATTTGTTGCTATATCTTCCGTATTATTTTCATCTTCCGTATTTTCCCCTGCTTCAATATCCGTATATTCTGTTTCTTCTGCCCTTGCCGGAAGATACGTAATAAATATAGTAAATACTAAAAGCAAGGCTATAAGTCCTTTAATCTTTCTTATCACTATCATTGCCATCTCCTTTATCACCAAATATTTCTTCTACATCAAACATTGATATTCCGTCTAAACATTCATCTTCATTATTTTTTTCTTCTTTCTTACTTTGAGCAAATTCCTGTTTTTCACATAAGACCTCAGTAATAAAAACTCTTTGATTATATTTATTTATATAATCACTACTTCTTAGCTTTCCCTTTAGAACAATTCGTGTTCCTTTCTTTAAATATTTTTCCGCAAACTCCGCTTTTTTGTTGAAGCATACAACCGATACAAAGTCTGCTGTTTTTATTTCTGGTTCTTCTTCCCTTAATTTGCTACTTATCTCCCTATTAACTGCAAGCAAATATCTTGCGACTACTAATATTTCTCCCGTATCCTTCTTAGCAACCTTTTTTATAATAGGATCATTCGTAAGATTTCCTGTAAGTATAACTAAATTCATAATTTCACCTTCCCTTTTTTGACATTAAAAAAGACAGTTATAAAACTGTCATAAGCTAAATATTTTTAAGTTTTCCGCACAAAAACTTATATTAATTTTAGCTACAAAAGGATATAGCAGGGAATTAAATTCCCTGCTACATAGTTTTCATAGCTAAAATCAAGGCATTATACTGTAATATTTGCCACGCTTCCCTTACAGTAGGGGTATTATTGACCTGTCTGTTTTGACATCATAGCTTTTAGCTCTCCGTGGTTCTCACCAAGCCGTCCTCATTGCCTTAGATAGGTCTCCTTTAAATGCATCACCCTACACCGACTGTGACTGGACGGAAGTATCTTTAAATGTAATCAATAACCGTATATGCAATTTGTTTGTGCATATGGGTATATTAATTTTTAAAAGTTGTACTTTCATCGCAACCGATGTCTTAACTTTATCTATATTTTGTTTATTTTTTGTCGGGAAATATTTCTTTTTTATATAATTTATTTGATACATCACCTATGGATTTTCTTAATTTTTCTATTTGTTCTAATACAATATCTGCATAAATCATGTACTTATTATCATTAACATCTTCCGAAGTCTTATCGTCATATTCTGAAACAAATTCATAGATATCCAAATATACAGCCCTTATCCTGTCAGCTGTTAATTGAATATCAGCCATGCCATCTAAAATTTCTACAAGTTCCGCTTCTTCAAATGTAATTTTATCCATATGATGTACCCCCATATAATTTAAAAATAGCAGCCATAGAATTTTGAACCTTTTAACTCTCCCATAATTTGGGCATTTCTTTTTAAACATAAATCCCTAAACTGCTCAAGGGACAACAATGCCTTATATTTATTTGACATTTTTATTGTTACTATACCCTGATTAATAAGCCCATCAAGATAATCCTTTAATTCTTCATCGTTAAAATTAAGACCATATTCTTCATTTAACTCCTTTTTAATTTCATCAAAAGAAGCAATGTTATTATGATCCCAGATACATTTAAGGGCTGTCATTTCACATGTCTTTCTATTTTCTTTTCGCATTATTTATCCCCTACGCTTCTATTATCGAATCAAAAAAGATATATAACAATTAACTACAAGTGAGATGTTCCTCACTTTTTTACATATAAACACCATATTTAGAAATCATATTTAAAACATACTGGGTTTTATCCATCCAAAGTTCCTTTAAGTCTTTACTAATCATTACTGTTTCATTTTCAGTATTAGCTTCCACATATCCCTTTATAATAAGACCTTCTACACTTTTTTTTACCACTTCATCGGTATAATCGTACTCTTTAATCACCTTTTTTCTTAAATCATATATACTTGCCACATTCCCCATCTTCCATAAGGCATTTAAAACATAAAGCTCATATGAATTAATTTCCGGTCTTTTCTTCTTTTTTAAAAATCTCATATAAATAATCACCCTTATTATGCTGTAACTACACTTTTTAAATCTTCAAGCTGCTTAACAATATCCATAAGCCTTTCTTTAGTTATATCTATATTATTTACAAAGCTATCTATGGTTATTTTCTCCCCATATGGGATATCAATACCCAAATCTTCCATAACAATATTTATCATATTTTCTGTAGCAACTACTTTTTCCGTAAGTAGCAAACTATCCAATTCTTCCTTTGAATTATATTCTTTATGATATTCTTCTTTTCCATCCATATCACTTATAAGTTTTACCACCCCTCTTTCATTATCTTTTTTTATAATTTCGTAGCCTTCATTTTTTATATAATTCAAATAATAATCTGAAAAATCCATCATCCCCTTTTCACCTCTCTTTCTTTTATCTTCTGTATATATTTAATAATATTTATATACTAATATTTTAATAATATTATATATTTATTTATAAGTTTAGACAACTATTTTTTGTTCAATAAAAGCATATAATTATTAATATACTAATAGGAGGGTGCTTCAATGAGCGAACATGGTAAAATAGTACTACATATTGACGATATAATTAAAAATTCCGGATTAAGCAAAAACAGAGTATGTCAACGTGCAGAAATCCAACATTCACAGCTTAACAAAATGATTAATAATCAAACCTTACGAATTGATTTAGATGTATTAGCCAGACTGTGCGATACACTTGGTTGTGATATTAGTGATATTCTTGAATATAAGAAACCTGAATAAGTCTTTAAATAATATTTTCATATGTACAACTTAACAAGGCACTATACTACCATTTCTGCCTTGTTAATTGTGTTTATCATAAAACATTCTTTTCTATTAATGTATATATTATAAACTGTAAACACACTTATTTAATATGATGTGTATACTGTTATCTTTTCTATAGTATTTTATCCATAAAACACATTATAAACTATATAAATTATATCTTAATATATCAACGATAATCAATATAACCTCCACAACACCCATGCCATCTTCTTCTTGCAAAAATCTTTTAAAGTCAAACATATAAAAACCTCCTCCAAAAAGTATTTAAAAATTACAAACCGACAAACGCCGGAAACATTATAATCACTATAACCACCGACATAAGGATGATCATTGGAAAGAGAAGCTTTGTTGATGCTTTTTCGCCTTTTTTCTTGGCATATTCTTTTCTTTCCTCCATGGCTTCCTTGACCTCATCAACCATAAGTTCACGTAAATCTTTGGTCCCCATCCTGAGATTCTGACTAATATGACTCATCAATCTGTTATACTGAGGGATACCGATTCTTATCCCCAATTCTTCATAAGCAGAAGCTTCATCATATCCGGATTTTATTTGATTCATGGTATATTCAAGTTCACTGATGAGTATGTTTTTTTCAGAATTCGCTATGATATTAACTAAACAATTTCTGATATTCATCCCTGAACCCATAAGCAAACATATTCTGTTCACAAATGATGGATATAGTATCATTAGCATATTATTCCGGGATGTTTTCTTTTGCTGTAGAGCAGAGTTTGAACATACTACAGTAAAAAAACACGCTGCGATGCCTAAAAGAAAAAGCTGTTTATAAATAGAATTATCTAACTTTTCCAACGAAATTTTCTTTCCTTCTATTTCATCAGGTATTTCAAAGCTTGAAGAATTTCGACTGTTTGATTCTATCTGCTTTAATACAACATCAAACTTATCACTTAACTTTTCTGAAGCTCTGTCAGATATGAGTATGAGATTATAGTTTCTTTCGACCATATAATCTAAATACGATATTTTTGCCACAAGATTAACTTTTATGTCACACTTCAAATCTTCAATATTTACTTTACCTGAAGGAAAAATATATTCCGGATAATCACTAGACCAACTTATATCAAATCTGCCTTTTTTATCATACGCCGGAAGATTAAGATCTTCTTTTATATGATCCAAATCTTCATTATTTGCTAATATGTCAACTCTTAACTCGTTAAAAATTTTTTCTGCTTCAGCAATAAATTCCTCATAAGTATATTCCTGTGGATAAACCACAAGATCATACTCTGTTTGTTCATCCAAGTCTCCTATGTAGACTTTTGTTACAGTAACGCCATCATCATAATCCCCTCTTTGGACGATATTGGAGACTTTTCCTTTATTCAGTTGTCTTGTAACTGCCAAAAGCATGCAAGCTAAATTTATTGTAAAAATAATCACCATACATATTGAAATAATTTTTGTATAATAAAGTCTGCATATTTCTTTTAGTCCGGAGTCAGAAACCACATTGATTTTACGCAAATCAGTTTGTTTTTTATTCAATTTAATTTTTTTACAAAGGAACTCATAGATGAATTGACTCATTGCCCCAAGTACATTCTTATATTTACTAAAATGTTTTCTGCTGATCAGTGCCAGCATGAAAAATACAATAATAATAATTAAGTTTATAACCAACATTTTTATACCTCATCCAACTTCTATATTTACAATTTTGTCTATAGCTATTCCTGATATCAAAATCAGAAAAAGACCTATTGTCATAACAATTGTACCGGGAAGGGTATGATAAATAATTTGCATATAGCCTTTATTGGTTATATTCATATAAATTATTATCAAAAAAGGCATAACCAACATTATTTTCCCTTCCATTTTCTTTGCTGCAATAATTGTTTCAATTTCATCTTCCACCATGTATTTACAGCTTAAATTATTTACCGTCTGTCTTATAACAGACACAATATTACCCCCATAAACTTTTGATACTGTTATAAGATCTGAAAAATCCTTTATATCCTCTACATCACTTCTTTTTGCCATATCTAAAAGCAGGTTTTCCACACGATTATTACATTCCAATCCATGAAGAATAATTTTAACTTCGTCAATTATGTACCGGTATATTATTCCGCTTTTTTCTAAATCCTGATATGTCTTATAAAATGCTCTCTCAAGGGAATACCCGGCATTTAAATTTCCGGAAAGAAAAGTAATCATATCCTTAAATTCCTTAGCCAGTACTTTTTTTCTTTCCTTTATTGTTTCTTTAATATCTCTTTTCCATATGAAATATCCAAATGGCATAATAAGAATCAATGATAAGATATTTCTAAAAAACAGCCACCCCACAGCTATATCTAAAAAAACAAGTTTTATTACCTCTTTAAATATCCATGACTTGTCAGGTTTGTAAGTTTTGTAATTCATTTATTGACTCCTTATAATCATCATATAATCCGGCATTTATAAGCTTATCTGTATTGATAAGATCATTTACCCTTTTTAAAGAGCCTTTTATTTTTCTTTTTACTTCACCTGTCTCTACAAATTCATATAGTTTATTTATTTGTATTTCTCCCATTTTCACACTTAATACCTCACTTATTTCTATTACTTTCCTGCTTTTATCACGCATACGCCCTAGATGAATAATTATGTCAACCGCAGAAGCTATCTGCATCCTTACAGCATCCAATGGTATGTCCATACCCATCAGTACCATTGTTTCAATTCTTGAAAGCATGTCCCGGCTAGAGTTAGCATGACCTGTTGATAGTGAACCATCATGACCGGTATTCATAGCTTGAAGCATATCTATAGCCGCTGAATCCCTTATTTCTCCTACAATAATTCGATCAGGTCGCATCCTGAGACTAGTCTTTATAAGGTCTCTTATAGTTATTTCATTTTCACCCTCAACATTAGCATTTCTTGCCTCAAGACTTACAAGATTTGGAATCTCCTTTATCTGAAGCTCAGCCGCATCCTCTATAGTTATAATTCTTTCTTCTTTAGGAATGTATGCTGATAATGCATTTAAAAATGTTGTTTTACCTGATCCTGTGCCTCCCGATATAAAAATGTTATATCGTGCCCTCACTAAGAGTTTTAGAAAATCTGCAGTCTTTTTATCTAAGGCTTCTAACTGAACCAACCTGTCTAGTGTCATAACCTCATTTGGAAACTTTCTGATAGTTATAACCGGTCCATTTAGTGCAACCGGATTAAGTACCATATTCACTCTGGATCCATCCTTTAATCTTGCATCAACAATTGGACTTGACTCATTTATTCTTCTATTGCAATCTGCTACTATCTGTTGTACTACAGATTTTAGTTTTTCCTCAGACTCAAAACATTTTGGTGCTTTTTTGATCTTTCCATGTTTTTCAAGATATATGCTGTTATAACCGTTTACCATAATCTCAGTTATACTTTCATCCTCTATATACTCTGTCAGCACATCCAATCTTCTCAAGGAATTAAAAAGTTCCTTCCTAAGCAGCACCTTTTCTTTCAATGGCAGATATCCGCTTTTATCCTCTTCAAGAATGCATCTGTCGATTATCTTGCTTATATCTTCATCTGTAGGTTCAATGCTTAAATCAAGCTCCATCAATACTTTATTTTTAAGTTTTCGTTTTACTCCATCCTCCATCTTCACATACCACTCCGAATTATAAATTCTCTCATAATCTTACTGTCATAATCTGTCTTTGGAACTTCAACATAGTTTATCTTTTGCTCTAACAAAATATATTTTTTATCAGTTATAATATCCTTAAACATATCAAGTTTATTTAGAGAACTTTTATTCTTTAATGTAGTTATATAAATCTTATCCATAACCGACAAAATATCTAAATCCGACATAACGCCAATACCAACATCAAAGACTATCCTCCGATATCCACCTACATCACGTAAAAGATTTATCAGCCACATGATATTTTTTAACTCAATCTGCTTCAAATCCATATAATTTAAAGCGATGAACGACTTCACGCCTGTTTCCTCATAAATCTCTTCTATAGTATCTGTAAGCAAAATATTTTCACTGAGCAGATAATACATAAACCGCTCATATATTTCCTTGTATCTTGAACTTTCATAGGTTTTATTGAAGCAACCCGAGTACTCTTCAAACCCTATATAGAAGCTATCCCGGTAGTAATTACATATTCCTCTTGCAAGCGTTGTTTTTCCTGATCTTCCTATAGGTGAATATATCCCGTAAACATAACTTGCAGATTTTATATTTTGATTTCCTTCAATAATTACACGGGTTATTATTTCAACTATTTTATAAATGTTCTGATATTTATAAATCAGATCATCACTTTCGTAATTATTCTTTGAATCGGATAATCCCACTACCTTAACTTTAAAATCATAATTCTTAATATTTTCATCAAGTAAAAGCAAATCCAGATTATTATTATTTAGGTACTCCGTAACTGCTTCTACTTCTGAAAAAGCCGACACCTTAAGAGGCATTTCTTTATTCATATTTATATATTCCATAAAACTAACAACATAGCCTGTATCACTATCACATATACCAACTCTGTACTCCTGCATAGTTACCACTCCTTTTATCTCATGCCTGTCATATTAAAGATAAAGTTCATTAAACATGCCAGAAAAACTGATACCGAAAGATGCATTCTTGAAAAGCTGTAATGAGTTTTTAATTTATCTCTCATTAGCCTGAACAGCTTAAAAATCACGCAAAAAAGTGAATAAATAGAAGCTATGACAAACGTGGCGATAATTATTAATATTATTTTTTTTGATACAAATGCGCCTATTCCTGCAAGCAGTTTGATATCACCGGCACCAACCACCTTGAGCAAAAACAGAAAATAGAGCATAACTATAGGAATCATGGCCCCAAACAAACTCATTTTTAACCCATTTAGTCCATAAAATAACAAGTTAAAAAGCATTCCCGAAACAACACCCACAATACATAAGCGATTAGGTATTTTAAAGGTCCGCAAATCACAAACCATGGCAAAAAAAGCCAAAGTAATACTAAAGATATCTACTATATCCCTACCTCCTTTAATATTAAATTATCCGGTGAAATATTTTATTAATTAACAGATATTTCCGAGCCGACCCCAGGCTTTGTGTCAGCTTTAGATGTAGCCGCTTCCGGCTACAATTAGACTATAGCATTGAGCATGCCATAAGTAAAGAATAAGTTTTGCTACATTGTAGCAAAAAGTTTACATTTTGATTTATAAAATGAGATTTACAAAGTAAAAAACGGGCTTAAAAAAGCCCGAAATTTTTTCTTTTTTTAAAAATAATAAGGTGGACAGAGTTTTGCCAAAAAGCCCATAAAAACGTTGTATTTTCCTATATCAAAGAACACTCCGCTAAATACCATTGTAAGCACCAGAAAAAGCGGTAAAAACTTGTAAAATGTTTTACTCTTCTTAAATAACAGTCCAAAAAGAAGTGACACAAAAGATACCGCCATCATATATATAAAGACATGCACCGCACTTTTTAAAAAAGACATTTCCTTAAGTATAAGCATTATAAAAAATGTCGTTATTCCAAGAGGTAATACTGATACCATAATATGTATAAATCTTAATGATATTTTCTCCGCCTTACTCATTAAAAGATATATATTATTTTCTCTATCAGTTATGTATGCCGCTGTACCAAGTATTGCCGCAATGTATATAAAAAGTCCTGCAATTTTTCTAATAGGCAATTCCATTTTTGAATCTTTTGTTAGCTCAGCATATTTTTCATATTCTTTATCTGTGTTAAAAAGTTTTTCATCAATATCGTAGTTTTCATATACATTTTTTATATCAGACTCAAGCTCTATCATAGCCGCATCCTGTTCAAAAAGTTGATATTTTAACAGTTCATAAGAAGTATATTTAAAAAGCCTTGCATATATTTCTTCAAATGCAACCATCGGTAAAAATGAACCTGCAGTTACATATTCTGTTATAAGCTTGTCATAATCCTTAATTATAGATTCATATATGTAACCCTCCGGAATCACAAATCCCGAATTTGCTTTTCCGCTGATAACGTCTTTTTTCAATTCATCCAGATTTTCAACCTCATAGAAAGTAAATACCGAATTACTGTTAATAAGCTCCTCCATAAAAAGTCCCGCTTCAGGCGAAGAATCCTCACACAAGACAGCTGCAGTAATATAAAGACTTTTCTTTTCTGCCGGTATTGAAACATAGAAAATGCTTAATGAAATCAAAAGCAAAAGCATAATAATATATACCGGCTGCTTAATTGTTCTTTTTAGCATTATTCCAAAGCGGTTTGAAAAAAGCTTCATCTTTACCTCCACATTTAATAAAGTATCTTCATAGTTAAATCCAACAGATATGTCATAGGATTTACCGCTGCAACACCACGCATAAATTCAGGCATCAAAAGAAGTGGTATAAAACCTCCTGCAAGATATATCATTATAACCACACCTAAAAAAATAACTATGTCTATAACATGCTCTGAATCAATAAGTTCTGAAAGACACAATGTTATCCCGGCTACAAGAACCAGAATCGGAATTATCGTTATGAGAGAGCTGATTCTCACACCTTTTTTTAATATAGCAAGCAAGCCAAATATTACCAGATATAATATATATAATAATCCCGTTCCGCATATTAGCTTTGATAATCCCAGCCTGAATCCATTTACTCCCGAGATTTTTTGTATCATTTTATACGCACTGTTATGACCTTTATAAAATGATGTCAATTGAAAGCACATCAAAAACATAATGAGTATAAGCATTGAACAAGTAAAAATCTGCTCCAAGGAATATACTCCGGCGGAATCTATATCATTTATTTCATAACTTCCTGTTCTTGCAAAGACATCAGTAAAAAGCTTCGTATATAAACTATTGGATCCTTTTTTTACCAGCTCATCCTCAAATCCGTTGTCTCTTGCAACTGTCCTGTATGTCAATACCGTCACACGCTCTGTATGATAAAGATCGGAAATAATCATAACTATATCATTTACAAGATATGACTCAAAGGATTCTTCATCATTAAAATACACCTTTATAGCCGAATCCTCCTCGCCCATATCCGAAACAAAATTACCGGGTACAATTAATAGAGCTTCCACTTCCCTTTCCGCAAGTAATCTTCGTCCCTCATCCTCTGATTCAACCAAAAGAAGTGATGCACTTTCCTTTATACTATCCATTTCTTTTATAATATCTATCTGTCCCTGACCAAGTTCATCATCTGAATTAACAAAATAAGCAACCTTAACACTTGATGTGCTTTCCTTATCAAAGACAAAATATTTTGCATAATAAATAATTACACCTGCCATTAAAACAAAAATAACAGCTGTAGCCAAAAAAGTGGGAAGGCTTTTTATCATTCTCTTAATATCAGTTTTCAGGGTTCTCACAAATTGACTGTTACCTGACATTTTAGTTCCCCCTAAGCAGATCTATATAGCTCTTATCAAAGGATTTATCAAGTTCACTAACATGACCATCATGAATAAAATAAATTCTGTCACAATAATCCAAAACCGACTCATCATGTGATGCAACAATCATGGTTCCTCCGGCAGCTTTGAATGTAGACATATATTGAAGGATATCATGCTTTGCAACCATATCAAGTGCGGCAAAAGGCTCATCCATAAGCAGAATTGAAGGATTGGTTATAAGCGTTGCAGTTATGGAAAGTCTTTTCTTCATACCTCCGGATAAATCCTTAACCTTCTTTTCCCAAAACTCATGTACCCCAAGAATTGATAAAGGCGGTGTACTGATAAGCTCCAGCATTTCATCTTTACCAAGCTTAGACCATATCCTAAGATTATCCATACATGAGAGCTCTGCGATAAGCGGATTTTCCTGAGGAACATAACCTATATATTTTCTGTATTCATCCGGTTTTTCGAAAAAACTTATATTATTTATACTAAGTTCTCCTGATTCAGTCTTCTTGGCTCCGGCAATCACAGAAAGCAAAGTAGACTTACCTGAGCCATTTGCACCAAGTAAGCCTATTATTTCTCCCGGAACAGCATTTAAGTTAACTTCAGAAAGAACAGTCTTCTTTTTATATTTTATAACGATATTTTCAAGCTTTAACATCTTTTTCTCCATATTTAACCATCATCAAACAATTACAATCATTTTAATATATTTTTTATTGACACACAAGTGCTATATGTTGTTTATTTAATCATCCGACTTGCCATTTCTTGCCAAAATTATGGCAAGTTTCGTGCCAAACTGTTAAATGCTTCTGAATACCTGCTAATTTTGTGCAGACACGTTAATTCCCAACTTAAAAAAGGAGCGTCACCGTTTTTTGAACTGATGACGCACCTTTTTAATTCCTATATTTTTTATTCTGCTTTTTCAGGATAATATTTATCGTAATTAACTATCTCGTCGATAAGCTTTTCAAGCTTTTCATCCATTTCCTCATCGTTGAACTGGCAGGTACCAACTTTCTTATGTCCGCCGCCGCCATACTTAAGCATAAGGCTTCCTACATCAACATGTGAGGTTTTATTTAAGATGCTGTAACCTACTGCTGCAGAGCATCCCATACCACCCTTACCGTTTACAATCCATACAGATATATTCTGTTCAGGATACATACTGTAAATCATAAATCTGTTACCGGTATATATAGGATCAACACCTCTTAAGTCTGAAATAATAACATCCTTTTCAACTCTTGTATGAGCTGTTACCATCTCTTTGAACTTAGCTGTCTGCTCATTATATACATCTATTCTTTCCTTAACATCAGGAAGATTAAGAATCTCCTCTGTTGTCATGGTTCTGCACGCATCAATAAGCTCTTCCATAAGCTTATAATTTGGAATTGTAAACTGACGCCATCTTCCAAGACCTGTTCTTGGATCCATAAGGAAACCTATGAGTATCCAACCGGTTGGATTAAGCACCTCATCGATAGTAAGGTTACCCGAATCAACCTTATCAACCGCTTCCATCATCTCATCAAGATGTGAAAACTTTTCAGCACCACCATAATACTCATATATTATTCTTGCACATGATGGAGTAACTCTACTTTCGCCCTTATATTTTCCTTCAAGCTGATTTCTCTCAAACTCACTTGAATGATGGTCAAACCAAAGACCGCAGCCCTCTACAAAAGGAACATTTGCAAGACAATCATTTTCATCAACCGGAATAAGCCCATCCTGAAGATCCTTCGGATGTGCAAATTTCCATGAATCTATAATACCAGCTTCTTTAAGAAGCGCGCCGCAAGCCAAACCATCAAAGTCAGAACGTGTAATTAATCTCATTATGTATCCCCCTTAATCGTATAATTGCTCTTTTTATAAACCTGTTCCTATAATATAATATTTTTGCTTTCATTTCAAGAACTATCTTTAAATAAAACAAAACTGCAAGCTATTGTGCAACCGCTTATAACAGGCTTATGTACTTTAATATGGTTACTGTCTGTTATAATAATCAATTCCATCCGAAGGATTAAAATATGTTCTTATATATCCATCCGGCGATACGACTACAAACTCGTTAGATATCTCAAGATAATAGACATCATCTCCATCCTCTTCTTCAAGTTTATGAAGCGAGTCCTTGTTTAATACAACTTTTTTTGCCGCAGCCTCATATTCCTCTGCCGAGGAAAAGCCCATCTCGATTCCATGCTTTTCATAATGCTCATTTAATCTGTTGGCATTTCTAAATGTAAGAGGACGTTCATCTGTAATTTCAGTTATCTCTGTTCTAACTTCTTCTGTAGCTGCTTCAGTCTTTTCTTCTTTCGTTGTTGCTTCCGTTTTCGTTACAGTTTCGGTAGTTGTTTCTGTCGTAATAACTTCAGTGGTTTTTGTTTCAGTTGTTGTATCATTATTATCTTTTGTTCCGCCAACCTTACCTGATATAACCGATATCAAAACTATAACAATAACTATAGCAGAATAAAGGATTGAATTATTCTTATTTTTCATAAGTTTACGCCTCCAATTTCTTTTAAATCACCAGCTCAATTCCAAATACTCCATTTTTAAAGGCTGCCTCAATCTCAATACCAAGCTTGCCGCAAAGCCTTTTCACCACATAAAGTCCAAGTCCGCTGCCCTCGCCATGTCTGTCCTTTGAACGCACAAAGGGTTCAAATATATCGTCCACATCTATATCATAGCCTTCGGCAACATCATTTTCAAATATAAGCTTTACCGAAGCATTACTCTCATCATAGGCAACTTTAAGTGCGAGCCAACTATTCGCATACTTTCTTGCGTTAGAAAAAATATTTTCCAAAATTCTTCTTAAGTCGTGTTCACTTGATATAATTTTTATATTCTTTTCAGGCAAATCAAATTCTGCTTTTATCCCTTTAGCTTCAATCCATTCATTTTGCTCAAGTGCTATCTCGGAAATAAACGGAATAAGAGCTATCTCTGTTTTTGATAAGGTCTCATTATTTTCCACCAGGGACACATCAAGAAAATCATCTGAAAGTTCACGTAAAAATCCAACTTTACTTATAACCACATTTAGATATTCCTTCTCCTTATCCGAAAGCTCATCCGATTTATTTATCAACTGCAGATATCCGTCCACTGACGTAAGAGGTGTTCTAAAGTCATGGGAAATACCTGCGATTATCCTTTGCAGATGCTCCCTGTCAACGGCATACTCCTTAAGCATTTCGGAAAGTTCATTGATATATTCATTAATCGCATTGGCAAGCTCAACACTGGACGCACCAAAAGAACCAACCGTTACCGGCTGATTCCTTTTGGATTCCTTTTTTTCAATTATCTGATTGGTTATGTCCCGCATTTCTTTTTTCAGCATGCCTATCCTTATCGCAAGTATCAGACATACCACCAAAAGCAGGACACATATTATTATTAAAATCTTTTCCATAATCCGTCTTTCCCGTTGAATTAAATCGACAGTCATATCCGGCTTACTATCCTGTTAAGCTGCCATCTAATTTTAACCTTAGATTATTTATACAATCTCTTCTTCATAAATATATACGATAATCCTCCCCAAAGCAAGGTTTCAAGTACAAAGCTCATTAAAATGGCACATACCACTTCCCCCGTGATTTTTTCACCGAATACACTCATCGGCTGGCTCATCAAAAGCCATCTCATATATTTCATATATTTACTCGGACTGTTTTCAAAACTAACCTCGAGAATTATACTTACAAGCGAATCAACAAACATAAATCTAAGATAACATATTACTGCTCCGAGTGCACCCCTAAATGTAGTCACCATCAAAACACCCATTACAGTCGCATGAAGTAATACCACAATGTAAAGTAAAAGTCTTACAGCTACATCGTCCAATTCTCCGTAGCCCTTGGCACTGCCAAATATAAGAGTTGCTGCAACAAATGAAACACCCATAACTCCGGTAATTGTTCCGGCTATTACCAAGCATTTACTAACTAAAATCTGCATTGGTCTTTTACCGCTCATAACCTCATAATAAACGGTTCTGTTTCCAAATGCCGTAGCTGTAAGCACAGCTGCAAACATTGCCACAAAAAGTATAAGTATCATTGCGGAATCTTCTCCTGTCTGAACCAGATATTCTCCCGCATTTTCCGGTCCGTTAATAAAAGGCACAACCGCACCAAATAAAACCAAAATAATTGCCAAAAGCCAAAATCTCATAGTCTTTGTCATTCTAAACCATTCTGCTCTAAGTAATCTGTTCATCGCTATCCCTCCTAATCCTCTATCTGTTTTCCGGTTTTTTCAAGATAATATTCCTCTAAGCTTTCTCCCTCTTCGCAAAGCCTTGTGATTATAAAGCCCGCGTCGGTTATGGATTTGGACAGCTTTTCTATATCATCTATACCCTCATAAAGTCTTATTTCACCGTTATCTCTTACCTTGAAATCCTTTATGTTAAGCTTATTTTCTATGTAAGCTACCGTCTCTGAATTTTTGTTGGTCGTAAGTGAGACATAGGACCTTGCATGCTCTATCATTTCATCCTTGGAAAGCTTCTCCACAAGCTTGCCCTCATTGATGATTATAAAGTCCGTACATAATTCATAAAGCTCTGTCAGAAGGTGGCTGGATATAAGAATCGTCTTCTTATCCTCCACACAAAGCTTCTTTAAAATGTGTCTCACATATGCTATTCCTTCAGGATCAAGACCATTTACCGGTTCATCCAAAACCAGAACATCCGGATCGGGAAGCAGTGCCATACCTATGCCGAGTCTCTGCTTCATACCGAGTGAAAATCTTTTTGCAAGCTTATCTCCCGTATCTGCAAGTCCCACAAACTCCAGTACCTCATCAATTCTTTCATCACTTGCAACTCCACGCATATATCTTATGAATTCCATATTTTGCCTGGCTGTCATACCACCCTCTATAATAGGTGCCTCTATCATAAAGCTTATCCTGTCTCTTACCTTATCAAGCTCCTTCTCTTCTGTCTTTCCAAAAAGACTTATGCTTCCTTCATCCTGCATGGCAAGTCCGCCTATCATTTTCATAATAGTTGTCTTACCTGCACCGTTTGGTCCGATAAGTCCGTAGATATGTCCCTCCTCTATATCAAAGGACATTCTATCAACAACCGTTGATTTCTTTTTCTTGCTTTTATATATCTTTGTAACATTTTCAAGACTTATTACACTTGCCATAACAATCCCTCCGTTTATTTATTATAAATCAATAATAAAATATGATAGTTAATCAAAGGTTAAGTTAAAGGTTAAGAAAAGGTTAAGATTGAAAAACGCAGGTATGCATTTGGGGACGGTTCTCATTTGCACATTTTATGGTACACGCAAAGCACGCTGATCGCTTAACGCTTTGCTTAGCACCAAAAATATACAAATGAGAACCGTCCCCAAATGTACAACTATTTACGCAATCTGTATCCCATGCCCCAGACTGTTTCTATGTAGTCAAAGTCATCATATTTTTTTAATTTACTCCTAAGATTGCTCATGTGAACCTTAAGAGTCGTATCCTCAACCAGATACTCTTCATTCCATACACTTTCGTATATATTGGCTTTTGAAAAAAGCTTGGTCGGATTATTTAAAAAGAGCTCTAAAATCTCAAATTCCTTGGCCGTAAGCTCAAGCTCATTTTCCGATACATATACCCTTTTTGCATTAATGTCCATTTTAATATTATTATATTTGAGGATATCCTTGACTGTATCTTTGACCTTTTCCTTAACTATTTCGTTTTGTCCGCTTCTCCTTAACACAGCTTCTATACGCACAATCAGCTCGTCCAAATCAAAAGGCTTTGTCATATAGTCATCCGCTCCAAGTCTTATCATATCAATCTTGGTATGAACCGAATCCTTAGCCGAAAGCATTATAACAGGAAGATTAGAATGTGTCCTAAGCTCGCTCAACACATTATCACCACTTTTAAACGGAAGCATGATATCAAGTATCGCCAAATCAAAGTCTTCCGCTCTATCTTTAAGAAGTTTTGAAGCCTTCATGCCATCAAAAACACTTTCAGTAGTATATGAATTTTCTTCCAGATATAACTTTATTAAGTTATTAATTTCCTTATCATCTTCAATAATTAGAATTTTGCTCATCTGTTAACTTAACCTTTAACCGTTTTATACTTTTTTATACTTTTTCAAATAAATTTATTAACCCTCATAGCTTTCTTTTACAAATTCCTCAAATAAAGGTAATGTAAAAGTGACATAGCCTCTTACGTCTCCATTTATTATTCCTCTTTTAATAAGTCTTTTTCTGTATGGGTTAAATTCATTAGTGTTAAGCTTTAAAAAAGCTCGTATATCACTAATTTTTCCTGTCTCTGTCATCGCTATACCATAAGCAATTTCCCTGTCCTTATTTGATAATTCTGACCATATTTTTTCGTAAACATATTCCTCAAGATATTGACTGTATTCATCTAAAATATCATTAAGCTTTCCATCACTGTTCCACATAAAATATCCCAGCACCTGAAATGCAAACGGATACCCCTTTGTAAGCTTTGCCATCTTAAGTGAAAGTTCCTCACTAACACCTAAAGTCTTCTTATAGTTACTTGCTATATTTTTTATATTAAGTGGTTTTAAATCTATTTTAGTTGCTCTATATAAAAAAGTAAGCGTTTTTTCATTTTGTAATTCACTTATATTTTCATATAATCCTGTCATTAAAAGAAAAATAGGCAAATCCTGTCTTACAAAAATCTGAAAAGCACTTGCAAATTTTCTCATTGTATCTGTACTTACCACCTCATCAATTGTTACAAGCACCCTCTTACCCTGCTTTTTGATGCTTTCAAGCATCTTTGTAATAGCTGTTTCTATATCTGTTATTGGTGCAACGCCACTTACCTCCAGTCCAAATCCAAAAAATGAAAGATTTATCTTCGCACTCTTAAATAACTTCGCAAGACTGTTTTCACTACTCAACTTTGATGCCAAACTTTCCAACAGATTATTCTCCGGACTCAAATTTACTACAATCCAATCCGGCTGTTTTTCTATTGTTTTCGATATATCTGTCATAAAAACTGTTTTTCCTGCTCCTCTTAAACCGGTTATCATAAAAACCTGCTGTGACGGTTCATCATCAAAAAAAGTATCTAAAATTAAATTAGATTGTACAGGTCTTGAAATAAGCTGATTAGGATTTTTTCCAAAGACCAAAGAATAGGGATTTTTTTTCATATCGCAGGCTCCTTTTACTGTTTTTACTATTTTTTACTGTCGTTTACTCTTTTTAATTTCTTTTACTGTTCTTTACTGTCGTTTACTGTTTTAAAAATATTTTACTGTTGTTTACTGTTTTTGTCAATAAAAAATGAACAGATGTATCAACTCAAATCTCTACATCTGTTCATACCTTCCTGCCCTGAAAAGCATCAAGCTCCCTCATCCTCTTATGAAGTGTATTAAGTACCTTTTTTTTATCTTTCGACCAGGTTGGAGCGATAAGTATCTTTTTAGGTCCGTCACCGGTTACACGATGCACAACAACCTCCGGGCTTATATTTTCCAGACATTCTATAACAAGTGAAATATAGCTTTCCATATCCAAAACTTCAAATTTACCTTTTCGGTATTCGTCAGCAAGATCTGTTCCTTCAAGGATATGGAGCAGTTGAAGCTTTATTCCGAAAGGCTTTCTTTCATTTACATACCTGACAGTTTCAAGCATCATTTCCTTTGTTTCACCCGGTAGTCCAAGAATAATATGCGTTATATACGGAATATCAATATCCTCAAGCTTTTTTATTGCTTCATCATAAACCGATAAATGATATCCTCGTCTTATATACTCTGCTGTTTTTTCATGGATAGTCTGTAGTCCAAGTTCAATCCAGATAAATTTATCAAAAGATTTATCCTTACCTGATAAATCATTCACATAATCGCCACAACAATATTTTTCTTTTAGCTCACGTAATAAATATAGCACCTCATCACCAAGACAATCAGGTCTTGTTGCTATGGATATTCCAACTACATCTTTATGTGAAAGTGCCTCTGTCCATATCCTTCGCAGATACTCAATATCTCCGTATGTATTGGTAAACGCCTGAAAATATATTATAAACTTATCACCGACAGCCTTATTAAACTTTGTAATCCCTGCTTCCATCTGCCTGCTTACATAATCCGTGCTATTCATTATTTTGTCATAATCTTTATCATTGAGCGTCTCTATATCCAATCCTGACATATCTACCGCAAAATCTCCGCTTCCTCCCCTGCTGCAAAAGATACAGCCGTGACTTCCGAGAGTCCCATCCCTGTTAGGACAGGACAGTCCGGCATTCACGGCTATCTTATAAATCTTTTCACCATATGTATTTTTAAAATAAGCATTTAAAGAGTAATATGGCTTACCAAGCCAATTATTTAATTCCATATCTACCACCTATACCTGTGAAGCTGCCCCTGCTCTTCAAGTCCCGTAAATCCCTGCTGCCTCAGAGCCTCATAAAGTATAACAGCCACCGAGTTGGACAAATTGAGAGACCGTTCATCAGGCATCATGGGGATACGTACACAGGTTTCCTTATTATCAAGCAAAATCTCCTCAGGTATGCCTGCACTCTCTTTTCCAAACATTATAAAGGCATCCTCTTCATAGGTTACATCCGTATACGTCTGCTTTGATTTGGTTGTTGCCATATAAATTTTCGCACCGGGATTTTTATCCAGAAAATCCTGATAGTCATCATAGATGGTCACATCAAGCTTCTCCCAATAATCAAGTCCGGCGCGTTTTAACATCTTATCATTTATGCGAAAGCCCAAAGGCTCTATAAGATGAAGCCTCGTGCCCGTCGCAACGCAGGTACGTCCTATATTACCCGTGTTCGCCGGCATTTCAGGCTCCAGAAGTACTATATTAAGCATTCTTTTCCCTCAGTCTGGTTATGAAATTATTTATCCTTCCCATAGCCTCTCGTAATTCATCTATTGAATATGCATACGAAATCCTAAGGAAGCCCTCTCCGCAGTCGCCAAAAGCAGTTCCCGGAACAACCGCAAGTTTTTCCTCCTGAAGGAGTCTGGTTGCAAATTCATCACTGGTAATACCAAATTCTTTTATACAAGGAAACATATAAAATGCACCCTTTGGCTCAAAGCACGGAAGCCCCATCTCCTCAAACTGCTTTAGCAAAAAATGTCTTCTCTTATCATAGGACTCTCTCATCTTCTCGATATCCTTGTCACCATCTTTTATAGCGCTTATAGCTGCATACTGACTTGTGGTAGGAGCACACATAATTGCAAACTGATGAACCTTTGTCATCTGTTCAGCAATTACCTGTGGTGCAAGAGCATAACCGAGTCTCCAGCCTGTCATAGCGTAGGCCTTTGAGAAACCATTTATAATAATTGTTCTTTCCTTCATACCTGGAAATGAACCGATAGTGCAGTGCTTTTCTCCGGCATATGTAAGTTCTGAATAAATCTCATCCGAAATAACAAATAAATCCTTTTCCTTACAGATCTTTGCAATTGGCTCAAGATCCTCTCTTGTCATAATTGCACCTGTAGGATTACTTGGAAATGCAAGTATAAGTATCTTGGTTTTGTCTGTTATAGCTTCAAGCAATTCCTCCGGTGTAAGTCTGAATTCATTTTCATTTTTAAGCTCTATTGTAACCGGCACACCGCCTGCGAGCTCAACACAAGGCACATAAGAGACATAACATGGCTGTGGGATAATAACCTCGTCACCCGGATCAAGCATGGCACGAAGTGCAACATCTATACCCTCGCTGCCTCCGACCGTAAGAAGTGCCTCCTTCTTGTAGTCATAGTCAACATCGTATTTTCTCTTATACCATTTACAGATTTCCTCTCTCAACTCAAGAAGACCTGAATTTGAGGTATAGAAGGTTCTTCCCTTTTCAAGAGAATAGATACCTTCCTCGCGGATATGCCATGGCGTATCAAAGTCCGGCTCACCAACACCGAGTGAAATAGCCTCCGGCATCTCACTTACTATATCAAAAAATTTTCTTATGCCCGAAGGCTTAATATCCTGAATTGTCTTAGATAATGGATTTCTCATGGAATAATTGCCAACCTTTCATCTTTTTTCTCAACGTCAAATATTATGCCGTGATCCTTGTATTTCTTAAGAACAAAATTAGTAGAGGTACTAACAACAGTTTCCATAACCGCAAGCTTATTTGATACAAACATGGAAACCTCTTTAAGTGTCTTACCCTGAAGTATAACGGTAAAATCAAATGCACCTGCCATAAGATAAACCGCACTCACTTCTTCGAAGTTATATATTCTCTCTGCGATTTTGTCAAAGCCCTGTCCACGCTGTGGAGTAACCTTAATCTCGATAAGTGCAGTAACCTTTTCCTCAGCAACCTTATCCCAGTCAATCATGGTATGATAACCACATATAACCTTTTTGTCCTCCATAGCCTTGATATCCGCCGCGACTGCTGCCTCATCAAGTCCGAGCATATCCGCTATATCCTTAACGGAAAGCTTGCTGTCTGTTTCCAAAAGCTTTAAAATCTCAGTGTTCATATAAAATACCTCTTTTCCACCACGACTTGCGTGATTAATATATTTTTATGTCAAAATTTATTCTAATATCTTATTATATCACCTTATAGATCTCATCACCCTTAACCGGTGAAAGAAATCTCTGTTCCGGGTTTTTTTCGTCGCCAAGCATAACAACCTTGTCATTATCATCGGTTATTCTTCCGATGGTTGCCACAACCAATCCTTTTTTGAACTTCATATCTTCAGTTCTTTTTTCTGAATCCACTCCATCAATTCCTTTGCCGGAAACTGCTTTATCAGCACAGTTCTCTGACTCATCTCTCACAACCGCAATCACTGCTCCGGTTCCGTCCAGCATATAAGGATTGATGTCAAAAAACTCACATATCTCAACTGTTTCCTGCTTAATCGGTATATTGGCATGATTTACACTTATCCCATGCTTTATCTTAACTCCAAGCTGCCAGAGAGCACCATATATGCCGCCATGTGAAACATCATGCATATAAAGCACATCTTTTCCAAATATATCAACTAAAATCCGAACCTTATCTCTTATTGCATATTCATCTTTATTAAAATATGCTCCTTCTATGTAGCTTAATGCAAATCTTTTACCAAGCTCATCTCTTTTACTTCTTGCGATAATATCCGTTCCCATAAGTCCGGCATAGCCAAGCATAATAATCCTGTCACCCGGTTTTATTTTTTTATTATCATCTTTGACCGTATCAATCAAAGAGCCATACACCGTAACTACAAAGCTTGCATGATTATATGCTCTTCCAACCTCGGTATGTCCTCCAAGTATCTGTATATCCTCTTCATCTGCCAGAGAATTAAATCCCTTCATATAAAGCTTGATATCAGCCTCACTCACCGACCCGGGAAGCAGCATAACAAGCCTCACACCTATAGGCTTGGCATATGAAACAGCAAGATTATTCATCGCCTTAACCCAAGCAATATATGGATTGGCAGATACTCCCTCACATGATACTACATCATTAACAAGAGAAAAATCATTTCCAATTCCTGCGCCCTGTTTCATATCTTTATTATGTTTTCTGATATGCTTTATAACTGAACGTGTATTAACAAGTTCATTTAAGGTTCCAAGTTCCATAGAGCCCTCATTTATCACAAACTATATATCTTATATAAATAATCTTTCTAATCATTTACTAAACTTATATATTCCAATTTTTCTTAACGAACTACTCCACCGGTGCATCCGCAGGAGGATCCTCTGCAGGTACCGGATCAACCGGTGCTTCAACAGGTGTCTCTGCCGGTGTCTCAGATGGAGTTTCAGCAGGTGCCTCAGCAGGAACATCTGATGGTACCTCCTCAGGATTTTCGGAAGAAGCTTCTTCAGGCGTATCCGGACCTACAGTTACATGCTCCGGCGTAGACATATACTGACTTGTATTAATTTTTATAGAATCAGTGAGCTGACCGTCCACATATACATGTTTCCAAAGTTCTGCCACATATCCTGTATGTGCCTTCTGTGTAACATTTCTTGTACCAGCCGGTAAGCTGTTATCTACATCAACTATTGCCTCTCCGGGTGATATGGTTTGTACTAAAACAGATTCAAATTCCAAAGTTCTATTTTCAGGTCTTGTCTCTTTTCCAAAAAGAGCAAATGTAATCTCTCCATTTTCACAAGCTCCAGCAATATAAATAGGTGTATCCGTGTTATTTCTAAATTTAAAATTCTTTACATCTCCCGAAATTGCCGCATCCTGAGCAAGTTTAACATAACCAACTGTGAGACTGTGATTGGCACGCTGAGTTACCTCAAGTTCAGCATATAAAACCGCATTATAAAGAGTAGTCGAAACCTGACAAACACCTCCGCCAAGTCCCTGAACCACCGTTCCATTGCTATACTCAGCAGCATAATGATAACCATTTTCCTCGGTATAAGGTCTTATGGTTGCATCAGTATCAAATTCCTCTCCCGGCAAAACAAGGGTTCCATTTATAAAATTACATGCATTTTCAACATTTGCCATACGACCGGCATCACCACTGTAGGTAGTTGTATATTCACCCAATTTATCGGTAATTCCGTTTAAAGCTTCACTTGTAACTTCCGGCTCTGCCTTGGTATAAACAAGTTCCATGCTGATATTGCTAAAATCTGACGTGGAATTAATCACATTTTCGAACTGCTCGATACTTGCCTGATTGTCTACAGCTATACCCACTGCTTCAGGCTGTATCTGAAATGAACCATCTACCATTTCGATAGATGCCGATGACGGCTCAACATTGAAACCCGCAAATACATTTTCCAAATTAGCATAAGCATCACCGCCCAATGAAAAATTAAGTTCAAGTTCCTTTGTTCCTCCATTTTCAAGAACCTTTTTTTCTTTGATTCTCTTTAAAACATTTCCCTTACGTCCATAATTATAAGCAGCCTCGACAACTCTGTCAGCATCTGTAGATACGCCTATCTCTGAAAGAGGCACACTTACATTATTATCTCCGCATGTAAATGTTATGGAAGCTGCATTTACACTTTCCACAAACGATGCGCATGCACTCTTAGCCTCATCAAGAGTCATCCCACCAACATTGGTACCTCCCACATAAACATTGGAGAGAATCCTTCCATCACCGGATGCACTCTGTGGCGCTTCACCCTCAGACTGAACAGGTTGTGAATCCGCTTCTTCAGCGTGAACATTTTGTGCAACCGCAAATGTCACAGAAAGCAAAACTCCAACTGCCAATGCAGTTTTCTTCATTTTAATTTTCTTTAATAAACCATTCTTCATTAAAATACCGCCATCCTTGAAAAAAAATAATATTAATGGTATCCTATTTTATAATGCAGATACCAAAAGAGTTATAACCATAGCCAAAACCAAAACAATACAAATTACGGCTGAAATAAACTTTTGTTTTTTCTTGTTATTAAAATTAATCATTTACAAAGTACCTCCTGAAAGGAAAATATTATGGGTTACGTAAATTATATAATAATATGTGCAACTTTACTGGTTGGCTTTGCTGCCTTTAGAGCCATAGCATATCAAAACAAAAAAGCCAAACGTACACTTACGGAATTCTGGAATCGCGAAAGCGAAGCGAACTCTGTAAGGCGTGCAGATATATCCAATCTTGATTATATCACGTTATCTTTTGATAAACTGCCTATAAATGAGGTAAAAAATGCCGGTTTTTCTGACATTTATGACGAACTGACACGTCTTTCCGAAAAAAAATTTATCAATCTGTCGGAGTATACCAACACAGATCTTAAAATGATGTATGGTCCCGCAAACCTCGAAGCCTTAAGCGAGTACGACAATAATTACAGCCAGCTGATAAGACTTTTAAATAAGCTTTCAAAAGAATTTATCAATATTGATAAAACAGATGCTGCAAAAAAAGTTTTGGAATACAGCATCGAAATCGGTTCAGACTTAAGCACCGACTATGAAATGCTTGGCAGGATATACCTTGACTCAAACGATGAAGCAGGTTTCAAAAAGCTTGAAGAAAAAGCCGAAGATATAAATTCTTTATCTAAAAATCTAATCATAAACAAATTAGACAGCCTTAAAACTCAAAACTGTGCCAATTAATATTTTACCAATATCTATATAATTATTACTGCCATATTATATCTTAAGAGCACACTATCAATTAGCTTATTTCTTAATTTTAGCCGACGGACAAACTCCTGCCAAAACGCACTCATCGCATTTTGGTCTTCTTGCTATACAAATCTTTCTTCCATGAGCGATAATCTGAAGATTATATAAAATCCACTGTTCCTTTGGCAGACACTTCATAAGATCATATTCTATCTTAACAGGATCCTGCTGTTTGGTAAGTCCAAGCAGATTTGATATTCTCTTAACATGTGTATCAACCACGATGCTCGGCTCATCGAAAATATTGCCTCGTATAACATTTGCGGTTTTTCTTCCGACTCCCGAAAGCTTTGTCAATTCATCGATATCCGACGGAACCTCTCCGCCGTGTCTTTCGATAACCTCATTTGCGCAGGCTATGATATTTTTTGCCTTATTCTTATAAAAACCGGTAGAATAAATATCCTTTTCAAGCTCCGACTGCTTTGCTTTGGCAAACGCATACACATCCGGATATTTCACAAACAAATCCTTCGTCACGATATTTACCCTTGCATCCGTGCACTGTGCACTAAGAATGGTCGCCACCAAAAGCTCCCATGCATTATTATGCTCAAGATAAGTTTTAAAATCCGTGCCGTATTCTTCATTTAGTATTTTAATAATTTCATTTATACGTTCTTTTTTAGTCATTATGTTCATTTTTCTATCAATCTACCTTTAGGATAATTATAAGATTACTATCCTTCAATCTGTCCAAGCAGATAATTTATAAACTGCTGAGCCGTTCTACCCGATACGCCGCCATGGGAAAGCTCCCACATATTAGCCTTGGCACAAAGCTCCTCATCACTTAATGTAATCTCCGGATAACGCTTAGCAAGCTCAGTAACAATCGTATTAAATTCCTTCTTTGAAGGCTTGGAATAGCTGATTGTAACACCAAATCTGTGTACCAAAGAAAGCTTCTCCTGCATAGTATCCGACTTATGCATACCGTTATCCATCTCGACATCATCACGGTCATTCCAGGTTTCCTTGATGATATGTCTTCTGTTGGATGTCGCATATATAAGCACATTATCCGGCTTGGTCTCAAGACCACCCTCAATAACCGCCTTAAGATACTTGTACTCTATCTCAAATTCCTCAAAGGAAAGGTCATCCATATATATGATAAACTTGTAATTTCTATTTTTAATATGCGAAATTACGGCAGATAAATCCTTGAACTGATGCTTGTAAATCTCTATCATCCTGAGTCCCTGATCATAGTATTCGTTAATAATCGCCTTAATACTCGTCGACTTACCTGTTCCGCTGTCGCCAAACAAAAGGACATTGTTGGCCTTTCTTCCGTTTACAAAGGCCTCGGTATTATCCACAAGCTTCTTCTTTTGAATCTCATAGCCCACAAGGTCGGAAAGCATAACCTTATCAGTGTTGTTGATAGCTATAAACTCCAGATCCTTACCGTCCTCGTGGCTTATACGAAATGCCTTGTTAAGACCAAACATGCCCACTCCGTAATGCTTATAAAAATCTGTCATAATGTCAAATATTTCATCAACATTTGAAGCCTCACTTACGTGGTCACTTATATATCTAACCTTTTCACTGACATTTTGGTTATACATCTGTTCCTTTTTCGGAAGAGACTTATAATTGGTTATAGTTGAAAAACAGTCTATGCCAAGCTCTGTCTCAATCTTTGAAAAATCATAATGAAAGAGTCTGTTAAAAATGTCATAATCATTTTTAGCAAACTTATTGACCGTACCATCTCCTGCCCCAACCTTCTCACAGGTAAGAGTAAAAGAATTCTCATTGGTAATCAGATAAAATGCAAGATAATCCTGCCACAGATTTCTGTTAAAGCCAAAGCTTGTTGCAACATCAAGAATGCGCTTTACCTGACTGTAAAATCTGCTTATAATCGTTGCATCATCACAGAGTTTGTTATCCCTGTCATGAAAAATTTCGGCCATCTTATATAATATGCTGTCACCACTCAAATCGCGGTAAAGAACAAGTCCGGAAATATCCTTATACATAAACACTCCTTACTTCATAAGCTTAATCTCACCTACAACCGGCAAAGGATTTGTACTGTTGTTGGCTGCTGAGATAATACCTGCAATTGCCATGATAAAAATAACCAAACCGATAAGACCAAATACTATAGCTCCCAAAATTCTGATAATCGGAATCAGGGCAAATATACCACTTATCGCACTACAAACGGTAGCACATATATTAAGGATTAATGCCTGATTAAGATGATGCTTAACAAATTCATCATCCTGGTCACCCATAATAAGTGCTATAATCCATCCTACCCATGTAATATAACTGACTATACCTGCTGTTCTCGCATTCATTATCAAATCCTCCTAAATTAACAATTAATTGTAAATTAAAGCATTAAATTTCATATAGTGTATTCTACCATTCAATTCCAACAAATACAACAAAAAACAGATTAAAAATAGATTAAAAAAGTGTAGCAAGGCTAACAACCCATAACACAAAAATTACGACCGGACATCTTCCGGTCGTAATTTTAATAAACATGTATTATACTTTATTTTCCGCCGTACCAAGCGATACCTTCATCACGCCAGCCTAATTTTTTCAAATTATCTCTTTCAGCTGCACTTGTGGTGTAGTGATGTGCACCTGCTTTTGCATTTGGATTGTACAGACGGTATAACGGTGTTCCATCCTTTGATGTTGAATACCAGCCTATACCTTCATACTTCCATCCAAGCTTTACAAGATTATCTCTTTCTTTAGCGCTTGTTGTATAGTGGTGGTCTCCTGCGTTTGGATTATACAATCTATAAACAGGTGTATCTGAAGTCTTAGGTGCTTTCCATGCAATACCTTCATATCTCCAGCCTACATACACAAGATTATTTCTCTCTTTTTCACTGGCTGTGTAAAAATGCTCGCCTGAATTTGGATTATACAAACGATACATAGATACATAGCTTACCTCCGGTTTCGTTGGTTCTGTAGGAGTTGTTGGTTCTGTAGGTGTCGTAGTCTTAGTAGCTATCGCAAAATCAGAAAAGCTGTCCGCTTCAAAAGATATTGCGTTATACTCTTCAATATATTCTGTTTCGATAACCTCAAATTCATCTCCATTATGAATATTATGAATAATCATAACATTCTCAGGATCAATATCATCCGATAAAGCAAGTGCAATTGTTGCCGGATTATCAAGGTCATTCATTGGAATAGTCCATACATCATCACTGTTACCGGTACCCTGATAAAATACCTGGTTAAGACTAAGATCAAGGTAAGACTCTATCTCACATCCTGCATCTTCTGCTTCGCTCTCAAAATCAGCTTGCTTTTCTTCACTTATATTAGCATCCGCAACTTCAAGTCTTGCTGATCCATAATCAAGTGTTCCGTCCGCAAGCTCAACTGCTGCATCTGAAACCACTTCAGCATCAACCTTTGCCTCATCCTCCTGCTCTTCTACATGTGCTCCGATATGGAAATTACCCTTACCGATACGGAAGCTGAATACTGAAGTATCACCAAGTTTTATGTCGCTTCCATTTATATCAAAGGATTTTACCTGATAACCATATTCAGGTTCAATCTTCATGGTTACCCATGCGCCTTCAGGAACAACCATCGAACCAATTTCAATACCTGTTCCTTCTTCTATATGTTGGGATACGTTAAGGAATGGATATACATCATTTCCATCTTCATCCTTTAACTCATCAATGTTCTTTGTATATTCCCCTGTTCCATCATCATAAGTTACTGAGATTAAGGAAAGTCTGGAATGTCCTATACACTGGTCATCCTCCGGATTGTCATCATTATTCCATAAGAAGTTACCTATAAAGCACTCTTCCTCGGTTATAGGACGAACCTTAACCTCTATGTTGTAGACTTCTTTTTCATCTTCGATTGTGTCTGAAACAGGAACATCTTCAATTGTAAAGCCGATATTCTGTCCATTAAACGCATTTAACCATGCATTTCTGTTATCATAGTCAAATGGAATATTATGATCATCATCATCGTCTGTGCCATCATCATACACAATATCATTAATTGTAACGCTCTCTATCCTGTTAGACCAGTTGGAAGAAAAATCAATATCTACGGTATCTTCACCATCTTCTCTATTGTAAGTTATATTCTGAGATGCATATCTTGAAATATAATCAGACTTGTCATCTTTATTATACTGATTTACACCCTGTGTAAAAGGTCCACCATTAACTGATATCCTTACAGTATATGCATAATCAGCATACGGTGCACTGCAACTTTCTTCAGCTACGGTATCATAATTTTCATATACCATAGGATTAACTTCCCAATTTCCCGAAGGTCCTGATAAATTGATAACAGCATTGATATTGCCTCCCGGCTGAGGATCTCCTCCTCCGCCACCACCCTGATTTTTATCAGAGATACCTAAATTCACTCCACCATCAGGCAAATTCAAACCGGTAAATGTCGCTACCTTTCCTTCGATCTGCAAATTATCATGGTACCCCTCAGGGCCGTTGATACCTACTTCCATAGTTTCAGCATCAAAATTGTCATCAAACGTAAATGTTATATCAGTAAGATGGTTTCTTGCGATTCTTAACTCACTACCATTCCATTCTGAATAACCGTCTGTAACACCTGATACTGTTGCCGTAACATTCTTGTCTGTGAAAGTAATTACAGCTTGTTCACCTGTGGTATCGACCGTGGCATTATCAAAGTTGATATAATACACCATGTCATCTGCCTTTGCTATATCAGCAGGAATAAATGCCAATACCATTGCAAGTGATAAAAACATAGCCATTAATTTCTTTGCTATCTTCATGCATTTTCCTCCTTTTTTCTTAATCATAAAAAGTGTTTTATTATATCATGTTAATAGTATTTTGCAAACAGAATTACCGCACTTGTCATTGACAAATGCGGTAATTCTAAGAATCTAAAACCTATTATTCCTTTTTATTCCATTTTAATCCATAAGATATGTTCTTATGGCATTCCCAAGTTTTTCATTATATATAACAAAATGTATCTGTGGTGAAAGCTTTTTATTTATGGCAACCCATTTTCTACACACGGTAAAATCCATATTTTTAAATGCGTTACTTGTTACGTTTTTCAAGCTTCCGTCATCTTCACTTTTTAAAAATTTTTGAAATTTTTCCTCATCCTCTGCAGTATATATAACCATCAAAGGTCTCGCTTTTTTCAGAAGATATTTAGATTTCATTTTAAAGTATGAAAGTTCATCCTTCTTTGTCGTAATATAAAATCTTCCTCTTTCCTGATTATTACTTATGCATTCTCCGGAAAGAGCAACCGAACCCGAAGTCATATGTGATGTACAAAACATCTCTGAAGGTTTTTTAGGAAAATAATACGGTGAAATAGCTCCGGTCATATACATCGGAAACCATCCCTCCATCCCCATAATCATCTCTGTCATAGGTCTGTCTATATTGTGAATCATATTTAAATGAAGACCTTTTTTCAAAAGCATGGACATAGCAAGCACATATCTCTTTTTAAATTTTTCATCCTCCGCTGCTTTTTCCATAGGAAGATCATTATAGAAAAAAATAGGTTCATCGGATTTAGATAAAAATGTTATCTTCATGAAATCCTCTTCCGATGATTTTCTTCCATCCACGCCATAATAAGTCTTACTGCCTCTTAGAATAATGGGACTTGTAGGAATTTTAATCTTGTTAAAATCTTCATTTAAATAATCATCAATTGAGAAATCATCCAATCGTTTTAAAAAACCATGTATTATCTCATTATAATCCGTATGTCTTTCTAACAGCCAGCTTTTAATTCTACTTTTATACTTTTCATCATCTTTTAGTTCTTCAACTTTACATTCAAATATTTTTGAAATATAGTTTTTCTTTTCAGCCGAACTATAGTTTTCAATAATGTGATTTGTTATTCGCTCTATAAAATCATCTATATCAAACGGTTTTCTTTCTGCTTTTTTTATCCTTGATATATACGATGCATCATAACCAAGTGCCTTTCCCATGCTTACATTTGAGAGTCCGAGTGCTTCCTGCAGAAGCTTAAAATTGCCTACAAAATCCTCAAAATTATAACTATTTTTTGAAGCAATGATGCTTTCCTCAAGATTATTGACAATCTCTGACTTCTTTATAGAAACCGACTTTTCTTTTGCAAATTTATAAAGCGCATCCGTAAGCTTTATAAAATATTCACTTGAAAGTTCCGGTTCTCTTTTTCCATTCAGATATCTGCTTATCGCTGCATTTGAAATACCGGTTTCCTTACTGAGTTCGGTCGCTGTACAGCCAACAATCTCCATATATCTTCTTAATTCTTCGTTAAATCTCACTATATCCTCCTAATGATAAAACAATATCAATTCCATAAAATATCTGTTTATAATTTATCTTAAAACAGCAAAAAATCTTTACATATCTATCGTATATTCATATATTTCCCTTTTGGAAACTCCCCTGTCTTTTGCAACAAGCTTCGCAGCTTCCTTTTTATCCTTACCCTGATTCAAATAAATCTTAAGATGATCTGCAATAGATATTTCTTCCCATTTTTGGGCATTTTCCTTTGCAAGAGTTTCTCCTGATATACCTTTTATCACTATAATGCATTCACCCTTAGGCTCATTTTCCAGATAGTATTCTAAAGCTTTATCAAGGGTAGTCAAAAAAAATGTTTCATGCTTTTTGGTTAGTTCCCTGCAAACGGTTGCCTCCCTTTCGCCAAGAACCTCAACCAGTTCCTTTAAGGTTTTAATCAGTCGGTGTGGAGCCTCGTATATGATCATAGTCCTTGTTTCAGTCTTTAAAGAATCAAGCACGCATTTACGTTCCTTTTTATCAGTCGGCAAAAATGCTTCAAATGCAAATCTCCTTGTTGGCTGACCTGATGCAATTAATGCATTTATCGCAGCGCATGCACCCGGAATCGGAACAACCTCTATACCTGCTTCATAGCATTTTTTTACGAGTTCTTCACCGGGATCGGAGATTCCCGGAGTACCGGCGTCTGTAATCTCTGCAATATCCTTACCCTCAAGCAAAATCGAAACAAGCTCATCCGCTTTTTCATATTTGTTATGTTCATGATAACTTGTCATCGGTGTCTTTATGTCAAAATGATTTAAAAGCTTAATACTGTTTCGTGTATCCTCTGCCGCTATTAAATTTACTTCCTTTAAAACTCTGACTGCACGATAGGTCATATCTTCAAGATTGCCTATAGGCGTTGCAACCAGATATAATTTTCCTGCCATATTATCTCCAATTCAAAACAAATATCCGTAAAATATAAACATATATTATGCACAACACCACACCCTATAACCACCGGCTAAAGTTCATACCTTCAATTAAGCGATAATAATCACATCATATTATAACACCTTAAAAGTTCTTCCGTGTAGCTGCCGTCCTTATTATAAACCACAAGTGCCGGCTCAACCTTAACCATAGGCTTGCCTCCCTTAGTCGACTCTATCAAAACCATATTGGGTTCCTTATCCGCATATGGTTGTACCATCCTAAGCCTTTTTGGTTCTAAGTGATACTTTGACAAAATCCTGATAATCTCGGCAATTCTAAAAGGTTTGTGCACCATGGCAAATGTACCGCCCGCCTTAAGGAGATATCCTGCTGCTTTAATTACATCCTCAAGAGAAAGAAGAATCTCATGCCTTGCTATATTTTTCGGTTCCATAACATTTAAAAGTCCCTTGTCACCACTTATATAAGGCGGATTCGATGTTACTATATCAAAACTGTCTCTTTCAAACAGTTTATCTGCATCCTTTATATCTCCACAAACTATATCAACCTTGTCCGTCAAATTATTGTACATAACTGAACGAAGCGCCATATCGGCGCTTTCGTTTTGAATTTCAAGACCCGTAAGATGTGCCGCCTTGTCTCTTGCCTCCATAAGAATGGGAATAACACCTGTTCCCGTTCCCAGATCCATAGCCCTTGCATTTTTCCTGCCTGTTACAAAATCCGCAAGTAAAACTGCATCCATACCAAAGCAAAACATATCGGGATTCTGAATTATATAATAACCCTTACATTGAAGGTCATCTAATCTTTCATTATCCTTAATTATAACATCCATAGATTATCCGTTTATCTCATCATCATAAATAGTCAACAATTACTGTTTACATATCCGAAGATATCTTAAATCCTTAAATCACCTGTCTTTTAAAATGATATCAGTCATTTAATTTAGAACCTACATCCTTGGACTCGAGTGCTTCCAAAGCCTTAAGTTCTGCATCATTTACCTGGTTGTCATTCTTTCTCTTTCTAGGCTTAAATCTAAGATCATCCACGCTATACTCTTCAATTTCCTTAGTGTCATCATCAAGAGTAACTATAAGTTTAACTTTCTGCCTTAGCACATTGACAGAATGAACTTCACCCTTTTTACCATCTTTAGTCTTAACTATATCACCTACGTTTGGCATTCTTTCATTTAAATATACATAAGTATCCTGTTCATGGTTAAGGCAACACATAAGTCTTCCACAAACACCTGAAATCTTAGTTGGATTAAGAGAAAGATTCTGTTCCTTAGCCATCTTAATTGAAACCGGAGCAAATTCCGACAAATGCGAATGACAACAAAGCTCTCTTCCACATATTCCTATCCCTCCGACTATCTTGGTTTCATCTCTTACACCAATCTGACGAAGCTCAATTCTTGTCTTAAATACTGCAGCCAGATCCTTTACAAGCTCTCTGAAATCCACTCTTCCTTCAGCAGTAAAATAAAATAAAACCTTATTGTTATCAAAGGTATACTCTGCATCAATAAGCTTCATCACAAGCCCATGCTTTTTTATCTTTTCAATACATATGTCATATGCTTTTTTACTTTTTTCTTTATTTTCCTCATACTGCTTTGCATCTTTTTCATTTGCCAATCGAATAATCGGCTTAAGTTGTGATGACATCTTTCCTTCATCAATTTGTCTTCTACCAAGAACAACTTTACCGTACTCAACAGCTCTTGCAGTTTCAACAATTACAAACTGACCAACCTCAACCTGAAAATCAAGCGGGTCAAAAAAATATATCTTGCCGTTCGTCCTGAAACGAACGCCTATTACGTCTTTCATTTTAGCTCTCCTAATATTTCAATTTATATATTATTTAATTCTTTTTTGCTAAAGTAAATACTACCTCATATTTTACTTCAATAATATTACTTTTCTTTTAAAGTAATCAATAAAAGTTCCATCGTTACATCAAAGTTTGCATTTACATCCAAACGGGTCTTTGCTCTTTCTATAGCATTAATTTTCTCATCTATTGCACCATATGATAAAACTCCGGCCTGCTTTTTAAGTGTAGAATACTGCTCTTTAAATAAAAGCTTGTCTATATTTCCCGTTACTTTAAGCATAAGTACATCTCTATACCACATCATCATTAAATCCATATAGTCATCCATAGAAAGCTTGAATCTTTCTATATCAGACATGGATTTTGCAAGTCCGTCTACATCCATATCCGGAATGTGTGTAAGTACATTTACAACAGACTCAACTATATGCACATACTCATCATTTCCTGCAAGCTTAATCGCTTTACCCAGATTACCCTGAGCAAAATCCAGGCAAAAATATGCCTTATCTTCTGTAAGTCCCATCTCTTTTGTAAGATAATCAAGGATATCTCTTTCTCTTACAGGTTTGATATTAAGCACAATTGAACGTGAAATAACCGTCGGCAAAAGTTTTTCAAGATTTGATGTAAGAAGAATCAGTATGCCGTATTCAGGCGGCTCCTCAATTGTCTTAAGAAGTGCATTCTGAGCCTCAGTAGTCATAAGTTCTGATTCCTCAATTATATATATCTTGTATCTGCTCTTATAAGGCTTAATATCTATTGTATTAACAACCTGCTGTCTTATATCATTAACAGATATAACCGACTTTTCGTGTGTAACAAATATAATGTCAGGATGATTTCCGGACTCAGCCTGCTTACAAGACTGGCATTTCTCACAAGGATCAACCTTACCCTCCTCACACTGAAGAGTTTTTGAAAATGCTTTTGCAAGAGCTTTTTTTCCACTACCAACCTCACCACTTATTATATAAGCATGAGCAACCTTATCCATCTCTATGCTGCTTTTAAAATGTTTAATTATGTCCTCATGACCTACCAAATCTCTGAAATTCATAAGTCACACCTCCCGACTGTTGTAATCCCAACTACGATTATACTCAAATTTATCCTTCTTATCAAGCCAATAAATCAAGCATAATTAACCCATAATAAAAATATACCAAACCCCTTTTATGTTGATATATCCAACAATAATCCCCTTATATCATCAATCTTACCAAGTATGGCAAGATTATCTTTTTCATCTTTTAAAAGTTCCTCAGCCAGCTCATCAAGATTTTTATCTACTTGTCTTACTATACCGTAAACTCTATGCCTTCCTCTTCTATCCAGAAAATTTTCTCTTGAAAACTCATGTGATTTGGATACTATCTCATTCATGAATTCCTTAATCGTAGTGCGATATTTTTTCATATCTTTTATATCCATATGCTTTGCAATTCTCGCACCCTGTTCTTCTATATCCTTCATGAGCGAGGATAGTTTTTCCTGCAACTCATTATCTTCAATATTTTTAACGAGAGTAAATCGGAATTCATCATTGGTTTTTTCATTATTTTTCGGTGCCTCAGCCTGAGTAAGCTGCTGTAACTGATTTATACGATTAATATCCATCTTTTACTCTCCTTTCCTCTTTATATAAAAATCATTTATCCACTTAAGAAATCATCAATTTCTTCATCAAACTCTGACAAAATGACATTAATATTCTTGTATTACATCTGGAATTAATGCCTATTATTTATTGAGTATGGTTTCAATTTTATCCACTATTTGCTTATGTATATTGTCTATAGTACCTGTAGCATCTATAGTATATATACGTTTTGGATCAAGAGCCGCTAACTTACGATATCCCTCTGCTACTCTTTCATGGAAGTCAATAGCCTCAAGTTCCATACGGTCGAGCTCTTTTTGGTCATTTTTTCTGCTTATGCCAATCTCCGCCGGTAAATCCAGATGTATGGTAAGTTCAGGCATGATTCCCTGAAGTGCAAACTCATTTATCTTATATACATTCTCAACGCCAAGTCCACGGGCCATACCCTGATATACGGCAGATGAATCAACAAATCTGTCACTAATAACCGCCTTTCCGGCAAAAAGTGCAGGCTTAATTACCTCACTTACAAGCTGTGCCCTTGCAGATGCATATAAAAGAGCCTCAGTCATATAGCTCATTTCCGTAAAATCTTTATTTAAAATGATTTCACGAATCGCTTCACTTATTGTAGTTCCACCGGGTTCTCTGGTTATAACAATCTCATAGCCCTTTTCTGAGAAATATTTTTTTAACAACTCAAGTTGTGTGCTTTTTCCCGAACCATCCGGGCCTTCCATAGAAATAAAAATTCCACGCATAAAATACTCCAATTTATATATCGTCACAAAAATAATTATATTTAATCACAAGTTCACTAATTACACTATAACATCTAACTATATTTTTTTCCACAAGTTTATTATTATTTTATTACCTGAACAAGTGTAAGTCCCCATCCAAGCCACTGCCAGATAGTCTCCTCACCCTTATCATCTGTAAAATGAACTCGGTTTTTTTCATCTATATTAACCTTATGAACCTTAATTCCAAGACCGGATGACATCCACTTCGGATCCAGTCGGTCGGTTCTTTCACAATCCCATTCATATATGAATATATGCTGTGTCCATTTGTTATCCTTTTTTCCCTCATGCCAAAACGGTTTGTGTTTACCAAAGCTTCCCTGTTTCCAAACCATAAGCACTACTTCATCTTCATCATCAGAATCAATGTCTGCAAGAAAATAATCCGAAACAAGCCACTCTTTAGGACTCTCATATAAAAGTTCTCCTGTTTCATGAACAGTGATTTTTAATCTTTTTTTCTTCAATGAAAAATCAACTTTCTCTATAACATCATAAGCATCATCAATCTCATTATCTGACTTTTGTCGCCATTATCTGTTTCATCACCTATCTTATCATAACCATTATCGTTTACTTTCTTTTCAATCAAAAAAGTGTCGCTTTGGCTGTTCCAGGTTACATATTTCGGTATAAAAAAGCCTCTTTTCCAGAGCATATAAATAGTTGATATACCTATTACTGCGATTATAAGCATAGAAACTATGCCTATAATCGCAGTCTTGATTATCTTTTTTTTATTTAATTCTTTATTAGGTTTAAGCTCATTCTTATTATCTGACATTTGCCTAATAATCCCACTCATAATCCTTTACAAATGAACCTGTCCAGGAAGGTCTGTCCACTTTATTATCCCAATGAACTTCTCCATTTTCATCCATTTCCATACCAAGCATTACTCTCCACTCACTGTCTGTAAGTCTGTCACTTATAGGCTGTTCGAATTCATAGTAAGAGTAAACCGGTCCAATAGTTACCTTGAGCTGTCCGTCTACCGGAACGATAACATACATAGTATCTACCTTACCGGTTCCTACCTCAAGACATGAACCATTTGGATCTGTTGCTACATCAACAACTATAGCAGCAGGGAATTCCTGGGTTGTAAAGTAATCATTATCCGCCTGATCCTTTGTTGTCTCCTGCCAGAAATGCTCAAGCTGACCACCAAAGGTACGTATAAGTTCAAACTCTTCATCAGAAGGGAGTTC
>JAFUGL010000100.1 GCA_017469405.1 Lachnospiraceae bacterium
GATATATATGGCGGACCGGTCATCGTTATAGATTTTGGTACAGCGACTACATATGACCTCGTACTTGCAGGAGGTAATTTCAGTTCAGGTGTAACTTCTCCGGGTATAAGACTTGGAGCGAGTGCTCTTTGGAATGGAACCGCAAAGCTTCCTGAAATAGAGATTACCAAGCCGGATACAATACTTGCCAAGGATACTGTAACAAGTATGCAGGCGGGCGTATTTTTCGGATATATAGGAAGTACGGAATACATCATAAAGAGGATGAAGGAAGAGTCCAAGGTGGATAATATAAAGGTTGTGGCAACAGGCGGTCTTGGAAAGCTTATCGCTGACAATACCAAGTCAATTGATATATATGATGCAAACCTTACACTTAAGGGCTTGAAGCTTATATATGATAAGCAGTAGGTGAGAATGCTATGATAGATTTTACCGACAAAATTATACTGGCACCGATGGCAGGCATATGCGACCTGCCATTTCGTTTGCTTTGCAAGGAGCAAGGCTGCGATATCGTCTATACAGAGATGATAAGTGCCAAGGGTATGTATTATAACAACAAAAATACAGAGCCGCTTCTTATGACCGATGATAAGGAAAAGCCTGTGGGTGTACAGATCTTCGGAAGTGAGCCACGGCTTATGGCAGAGCAGGCAAAGCGTATTGAGGACAGAGGCTTTGCTTTTATAGATGTTAATATGGGATGCCCTGTGCCAAAGATTGTAAATAATGGCGAGGGTTCGGCTCTTATGAAAAATCCAAAGCTTATCGGAGATATAGTAAATGAGCTTGTTAATCTTTGCAGTCTACCGATAACTATAAAGATTAGAGCAGGCTTTAACGAGGATAGTATAAATGCACCCGAGATAGCCCAGATTGCAGAGTCAGCCGGTGTTTCGGCAATCGCCGTTCACGGAAGGACAAGAGAACAGTATTATCACGGTAAGGCAGACTGGAATATAATTAAAGCAGTTAAGGAATCCGTTAAAGTGCCTGTTATCGGAAACGGTGATGTGGCATCGCCGGAGGATGTAATTAGGATTAAGAAGGAAACCGGCTGTGACAGCGTTATGATAGGACGTGCAGCAAAGGGAAATCCGTGGCTTTTTGCCGATATAAAGGAATATTTAAAATCAGGAAATCATATGGTAAGACCTGATATAAACGAAATCTGTGAAATGATGTTAAGACACGCAAGACTTATGATTGAATATAAGGGCGAATTCACAGGCATACATGAGATGAGAAAGCATGTGGCATGGTATACTCAGGGAATGCCTAATTCCGCAAAGCTGAGAGCAAGGATAAATAGTGTTGAAACTTATGATGAAATAAAGGAAATGATAAGTGATTTAACGAATTAAATAATAAAAAAATATTATTTGAATCGATTAACAGCGTATTAAATACCTTGCATGAAATAATACGATATAATATAATATATAAGTTGATGTGTTAATGGAATGATAATCATCGTTCCTTAAAAAACATAGATTATATTCATTTTTTGAAAAGAGGCGGAGAAGATGAAATACGTTGCGAGCGGCGACGAGATGGCACGAATTGATGACTATACCATAAATACGATAGGGATACCCCAGATGGTGCTTATGGAAAGAGCGGCACTTTGTGTTTTCAAATTTGTATCTGAAAGATTTGACAGACGAAAAAAGGTCCTTGTAGTAGTTGAAAGCGGTAATAACGGCGGTGACGGAATTGCCGTTGCACGTATGCTCCATGAGGACGGATACAAGGTTGATATATACTGGATAAATGAAATATCAAAGCAAAGCGAGGGCTTTAAGCAGCAGTACAATATCGCAAAGAAGCTTAACCTTAATTTTGTCGATGAGATAATCGACTATGGCTATGATGTTGTAATAGATGGAATATTTGGAGTGGGATTAAACCGTTCCGTACATGGAAGACATGCGGAAGCCATACATATAATGAATGACCTTGATGCATATAAGATTGCCATAGATATTCCGTCGGGAATAGATTCCTATACAGGCTTTATACTTGATACAGCCTTTAAGGCGGATACAACCATAACCTTTGAGCTTATGAAGCTTGGTATGATTACAGGTGCAGGCTTTGAGTACAGCGGAAATGTTATAGTTTCATCTATCGGAATTCCGGCTCATGTTATAGATCAGATTTCTCCAAGATTATATACCTATGATGAAAAGGATGTGGAGGAAAAGCTTCCTGCACGTAAGGTGGATTCTCACAAGGGAAGCTATGGTAAGATAGGTATCATAGCAGGCAGTAAAAATATGGCGGGAGCATGTCTTTTCGCTGCAGAGTCCGCATACAGAATGGGCTGTGGTCTTGTAAAGGTTTGCACAACAGAAGAAAACAGAGAGACAATCCAGCAAAGACTTCCGGAGGCTATGTTAAAAACTTATGATATAAATGATAAAACTTCCATAGCAGATGCGGTTGCGGATACTCTCAAATGGTCAGATGTTATAGTTATCGGTCCGGGACTTGGCACAAGTGATTATGCAAAGGAAGTAGTAAAGCTTACCTTTGAAAACTATGATAAGAAAATCATCGCTGATGCGGATGCATTAAATATATTATCTGAAAATAAGGAATGGCTAAAAAATACCAATGCTGAAGTAGTGATAACTCCGCATCTTATGGAGATGTCCAGACTTTCGGATAAAAAAACCGGCGATATTAAAGAAAATAAATATGATATAGCAAGAGAGTTTGCTAAAGAGTATAATACAGTAGTGGTTCTTAAGGATTCAAGAACAATAGTCGCTGACAGTGATGTTCATGCTTATGTCAATATGACAGGCAATAACGGTATGGCAACAGGCGGCTCGGGAGATGTACTTTCAGGAATTCTTGCCGGACTTGTAGGACAGGGGATGGATATATTTGAGGCTACAAAGCTGGGTGTATGCATGCATGGCCTGGCAGGCAAGTTTGCAGCTGTTGAAAAGGGAAGATACAGCATGATAGCAACTGATATAGTAAAGAGTATAACCAAGGTACTTGAAGGTTATGAGAGCTACGACAGCATAGATAAAAATTAGTATTAATTTATAATAGTTATGACAGTATAGCTTTATCGCTTAATAATATAAATTTCGGTTCATTTATCGGGAGGTATAAAATGTCAACAGAAAAAGAAGGCTACAACAGAATATATGCAGGAATAAATATTGATAATTTAAGATATAATGTCAAAACCATGAAGTCATTGGTTAAACCTGATATGAAGGTTCTACTTGTAATAAAGGCGGATGCATATGGACATGGCTCTGTGGAGGTGGCAAAGCGTACTTTAGACCTTGCGGATTATTTTGGAGTAGCAACCATAGATGAGGCAGTTGAACTTAGAAATGCCGGCATAGATACACCTATCCTGATAATAGGTTATACTGATAGGGATAATTATGACAAGCTTATTGCATATAATATAACACAGGCAGTTTATGATGTAGAGGAATGCAAAATATTATCTGAGCTTGCTTTGTCTAAAGGTAAAAAGGCAAAGGTACATATTAAGGTTGATACAGGTATGTCACGTATTGGCTTTTTAACAGATGATAACGGTGTAAATGAAGCGGCTAAGCTTAAGGAATTGGAAGGACTTGATATCGAAGGCATATTTACACACTATGCAAAGGCAGATGAATTTGATAAGACTGCAGCATTAGGTCAAAAGGAAAAATTCAAATGGTTTATAGAGGAGCTTGAGAAAAAGGGTATGAGCTTTGCAATCAAGCATATAGACAATTCTGCCGGAACCATGGAGCTTAAGGACAATGAGTTTGATATGATCAGACTTGGCATAGTTACATATGGACTTTATCCTTCCGATGAGGTTGACAAGTCTGTTATAATAAAACCTGTGATGTCGCTGGTTGCACATATTGCACACATAAAAACACTTCCTGCGGGAGTAGGCGTAAGCTATGGCTGGACCTTTGTTACCGACAAGGAAACAAGGATTGCCACTGTAACTGTCGGATATGCAGACGGATATCCAAGAGCACAGTCGGGAAGAGGAAGAGTTATAATACATGGTAAATACGCACCTATACTCGGAAGAGTCTGCATGGATCAGATAATGGTGGATGTAACGGACATCCCTGAGGCGAAGCTTCGTGATGAGGTTATTCTTATCGGAAGTTCGGAGGATGCATGTATTACTGTTGAAGAGGTTGCGGAACCTGCAGCAAGCTTTAATTATGAGCTTGTTTGTAATATAGCAAGACGTGTTCCGAGAGTTTACTACGAAGAAGGCAAGGAAAACATCTGTGTAAACTATCTGGTTTAACAAAAGAAAACTAAATTGAATATACCGGTTGATTATTGGAAATACTTTGATTAGTTAATTAATGACTATAGGAGTGTGAAGAAATTGATAATCAGAAGGGGCGACATTTATTATGCAGACCTAAGACCGGTAATTGGTTCGGAACAGGGTGGAATAAGACCGGTACTTATCATACAGAATGAGGCAGGCAACAAACACAGTTCGACAGTAATTATAGCAGCGATTACTTCACAGCTACATAAAGCAAAGCTGCCAACACATGTTGAACTTGATTCAAGGTATTGCGATATAGCCAAGGATTCTGTTATACTATTGGAACAGCTTAGAACTGTTGACAAGCAAAGACTAAAAGAAAAGGTTTGTCATCTTGATAACAATATCATACGAAGAGTTAATGAAGCATTGAAGATAAGTCTGGAGTTGTAAATATTATAATATATGTCAATTACAGAAGCTTATCAAGTTTTTGAAACGATAAAAATAAGGAGAAATACTATGGCAAGTGGGCCCGGGGGCTTAAAAAAGTTTTTTTCAAAGAAGGTAAATGAGGAAAAGGTTGAAGAGGACATTCTCTCCATGGTTGAGGAAGGTCACGAACAGGGTGTAATAGAAGAAAACGAAGCTGAAATGATATCCAACATCTTTGAGTTTTCCGATAAAAATGCAAGAGACATTATGACCAGCAGGCAGAAGATAATTGCACTTGAGGATACCGTTGATGTGGAAGAAGCATTAAATTTTGCATTGGAAAACAGCTTTTCCAGATATCCTGTTTATGAAGAGGATATAGATAACATAATAGGAGTTATTCATCTGAAGGATTTGATAGCTGCCTATCTTGAAGATCCAAAACAAAATATTAAAGAAATACTGGAAGAACCGATTTTCATACATCCGACATTTAATATATCCAAGCTTCTTCAGAAGATGCAAAATGAAAAGATACATATGGCAATCGTGCTTGATGAGTACGGACAGACAGAAGGTCTGGTTGCGATGGAGGATATAATCGAGGAGATAGTCGGCAATATATTTGATGAACATGATGAGGAAGAGGTAGAAAATATAAAGAGCATATCAAGGGATGCTTATCTTATGAATGGAGAAGCATTTTTAAATGATATCGCAGATGAATTATCCATAGAATTTCCGGATGAAGACTTTGAAACCTTAAATGGATTCCTTCTTTATAAGCTTGAAAGAATTCCGGAGGAAAATGAAAAAATAGAGATTGTTTATCAGGGCTATAAATTTACCCCTGTTAAAATATCAGACAAGATGATACGTCTTGTAAGAGTCGAAAAGACTAATGAAGAAGAGGACAAGAAAACAATAAAGGAGTAAACAAATATGTCAGGACATTCAAAATTTGCTAACATTAAGCACAAAAAGGAAAAAAATGATGCAGCTAAGGGTAAGATATTTACCATAATCGGAAGAGAAATCGCAGTTGCCGTAAAAGAGGGCGGAGCAGATCCTGCCAATAATAGCAAGCTTCGTGATGTAATCGCCAAGGCAAAGGCCAACAACATGCCAAATGATACAATCGAAAGAGGTATCAAAAAGGCAGCAGGTGATGCAAACTCAGTTAATTATGTATCCATTACATATGAAGGCTATGGACCAAGCGGAACAGCCATAATAGTAAATGCTCTTACCGATAAC
>JAFUGL010000101.1 GCA_017469405.1 Lachnospiraceae bacterium
AAAAGAAAAAAAGAAAAACAAAGAAAAAGATGATAAAAAAAGCAAAGAAGAAAGAAAACCTGAGGATGTAAACATAGTCAAAGACTTACTTTGGTTAGTTGTTTATATTGGAATGGTTATTCTAATTTGCTTTTTAATTATTAAGTTTGTCGGTTGTCGTTCAAGAGTTGATGGTTCTTCTATGAATCCAACACTTACTGATGGTGATAATCTATGGGTAGATAAGCTTTCCTATACGTTTGGAGATCCAAAGAGATTTGATGTGGTGATTTTCTATCCGAATGGTAATGAAAATGTAACATATGTTAAGAGAATAATTGGTCTTCCTGGAGAGACTGTAACTATGGATCATGATGGAAAGATTTATATAAATGGGCAGCTGCTAAATGAGAACTATGCTCTTGATGAACCGTTTATAATTTCTAATTTAGGTATTCTGTCAGGAGAAAATGAAATTGTTCTTGGTGAGGATGAGTATTTTGTTCTGGGTGATAACAGAAATAACAGTATGGACAGTCGAAGGTCCGATCCCGGAAATGTCAAAAGAGATTATATCATAGGAAAAGTTGTACTTAGGATATATCCTTTATCAAAATTTGGTTTCATTGATTAATGTATAAGGAGAGTTATTTTGGGCATAGGAGAAATAAAGCAAGAATTTAAGGAAGTTAATTACTCCTCGGAAGCAGCAATTATTGAGTTTATAGATAAATATGAAAATGATGAACGCGCAGGCGTAATTAATATCGTAAACAGTGCGAAAAAGAAACTTGACGAACTAAAAAAGGAAATAGAACGTTCATATAATATGCGTTCGTTTGAAAGAAAATATTATGATATGGGATATAATTACATCTGTGGTATAGATGAAGTAGGAAGAGGTCCTCTGGCAGGTCCTGTAGTAACATGTGCTGTAATTTTGCCCAAAGATGAAACAATTTTATATTTGAACGATTCAAAGCAGGTTTCAAAGAAAAAAAGAGAAGAACTCTACGAAATTATAATAGATAAAGCACTTGCTTACAGTATCGGTATATCTTCAGAGGAAAGAATAGATGAAATAAATATTCTTCAGGCAACATATGAGGCGATGCGGATGTCTATAGATAATCTAAAAATCAAACCTGATATTTTGCTTAATGATGCTGTTAAAATACCTAATGTAAATATACATCAGGTGCCGATAATTAAAGGGGATACTTTATCTGCTTCAATAGCCGCTGCAAGTATTGTTGCAAAGGTTACAAGAGATAGAATTATGCATGAGTATGACAGTATTTATCCGGAGTATGGATTTGCAGATAATGTAGGATATGGTTCAGCAAAGCATATAGAAGCGATAAAAAAGTATGGTCCTACACCTATTCACAGAAAAACATTTATTAAAAATTTTGTTTGATTGTTTTGTTAAATTATGGAGGGCGTATGAATATATCTGATTCAGGTTATAACATTAATATATCAGGTGTCCGTCCTGCAGGAGGACAGGGAACTCAAAATATTCAGAATCAGGAAGCCACACAACAGGTAGCCAAGGGAACTTCTGCCGGTGAGGTCTCTGCGAATGCGCTTATTTCTACAGCCAAAGAAGGTCAAAGTTTTAACGGTCAGATATTAGATATAACCAATGATCAGGTCAAGATTCTTCTTGATAACAATCAAACTCTAAATGCCAGGATGTCAGAAGCTGTTAATCTCAATATAGGCGACTCCTTATCTTTTTTGATTAAAGAAAATAATGGCAGTAATGTATTGATCAAACCTTTTAATCAGGATATGAATCTTATGAAGGATTCTGCCATTTTCAATGTTCTCGAACAAAATAATTTATCTCCATCAGAAAAAAATTATCAGATAGCTGAAAGTCTTATGAACAACAGCATGCCGGTTGATAAGGGTAGTATGCAAAAAATCATGCAGCAGTCATATAGATATCCTGACGCTTCTATAGATACTCTTGTCAATTTAAATAAGCTTGGATTACCTATAAATGAGACGAGCATAAGTCAATATAATGATTATATTTCAAATAGTCACCAGCTTACTAAAGATATTAGTAATATAAACAGTTCAATACTTGAATTCTCTACTGAAGTATTAAATAATATGGGGGCTGATTTTGACAAAGGTCTTGCCGGTGATACAATTATGCATATGCTTGATTTTAATGATACTTTATTACAAACTTTGTCAGATGCAGAGGATATGGCAAATATTACGTCAAACTCTGAAATATTATCACAAGGTATTGATCAGACAGATAGCAATTCTGATGTTGCTGCCAATTTAGAAACCCAATCCACGACTGTTGAAAACAGGATGGCTGCAGCAGATATAAATATAACTGAACAAAGTCAAAACGAGCAGCTTGGTATATCAGATAATCTTATAAACAAGGGTATTGATGTTAAGGCTTCTTCTGAAAATCTTGGTATAGATAAGGACACATTATCAGGATTATATGAAAGCTTATCAAAACTTGGTGTTGATGACGAGACATTAAAAAATATAGCAAATGAGTCGAAGACTCCGCTTCAACTGTTAAATAATATTAATAAAGCAGTCGGTGATTCATTTAAAGATAATCCTGAAAGTTTTAATTTTAACGAAATAAAGCAGTTTTTTACATCTGAAGAATATAATAAGGTTTTATCCGGTGGAATAAACAAAAAATTTACTCTTGATACAAACGAGATGAAAAATCCGAGTGAAATTGATGATTTATATAAGAGTATGTATGAAAAAACTGATAAGCTTATGAAAGCATTTTCAGATAGTTCAGGCAGTGCCGGAAAAAATCTTTCGGAAAATGCCAGAGGTATGCAGGAAAGAATTGATTTCATGCAAACTCTTAATAATATGTATTCTTATGCACAAATTCCATTTAGAAATGATGGAAATGATGCCAATTCAGAGCTTTTTGTATATATGAATAAAAAGAAAATTAATGAAGCGAAAGATAATATCAGTGCACTGTTGCATCTTGATATGAAGTTCCATGGCCCAACTGATGTACATGTAAGTCTTCATGGTAATAATGTACACACCAGATTTTATGTGGAAGATGAGCAAAGTGCCAAAATAATTGATGAACATATGACTATGCTTGAGAAGGCGATTAAGGAGACAGGTCATACACTTACAAATGAGGTAATTACAAGAGAACCTGCACTTGCTTTGCCTGAAAATATGGTTGTAAATGAAATGTTTGGAAATGAGCTTGAAAAAAGCGTTAAAAGGTATTCTTTTGATGTAAGGATGTAAAACTCAAGTAATATAAAATGTATTAATCATTAAAATTTAAATGCTTATTTATTGATGAGTCGTTAAGTTGTTAGAGGTGATTTTTATGGAATACGGATTTAATAAAAAAAATAATAATAATGCGAAATCTGAGCCAAAGAAAAAGGCTGTAGCACTTATGTATGAGCCAGGCAGTCAGGCACCTCAGGTCGTTGCCTCAGGTAAAGGAATTGTTGCTGATAAAATTATAGAAACAGCAAAACAAAGTGATGTTCCTTTGTATAAGGATACAAATCTTGCCGAAACACTTCTAAATCTTGATATAGGTGATTGTATTCCGCCTGAGCTTTATGGAGTAGTAGCCGAGATACTTGTATATGTTGATAAGATGGACAAGATAAAAGAAAAGCTCGGCATGTAATCCCGGAGGTATAATATGTATAAAAACAATAACAAAAGGGCTCTGGGAGAAGAAAAAGAACAGCTTGCTGCAGACTATCTTAGTAATATTGGTTATAATATCCTTGAAACTAATTATCGAACAAGATTTGAAGAGATAGATATTATAGCAAAAGATGATGAAACATATGTATTTGTCGAGGTAAAATATAGAAATAATGATATATATGGCAATCCTTTAGAATCAATTAATTATAGTAAGCAAAGACGGATCAGTATGGGTGCGGTTTCTTATCTAAGTAAAAATAAGATTTGTATAGAGAGTACATCTATAAGATTTGATGCAATAGGAATAACCAATGGTAAGATCACACATATAAAGGATGCATTTGAGTATATGGGAATCAGATAAACTTATATAAATATAATTATTATATGGTATTATCTGAATATAATATTTAGTTAAAAAATTATATTAGAGGTGTCTTTATGGAAAGAAAAAAATTCGATATCAGAACTGATGCAAAGCTTTTATTAAAAAGAAATGAGCATCTTCAGAAATTTATAGAACCATACAATAATGATAACAGGACAACTTATATAGATTATACAAGCACACCTGTAATCAAATATAAAATCTTTGATGGATATGAAAATCTTGTTACAGGATTTTCAACAAAGCTTGGTGGTGTAAGCAAAGGACATCTCTACAGTTTAAATCTTAGTTTTTCACGTGGTGATGACAATAGTAATGTTATAGAGAATCATAAAAGATTTGCAAAGGCTGTAGGATATGATTTCACAAGGCTCGTTTTTTCAAATCAGGTACATAAAACTAATATAAGAGTAATTGAAAGTGATGAAGATGCAGGAAAGGGAATGATTAAGGTAAGCGATATTAAGGAAGTAGATGGCCTGGTGACTAATCTTCCCAATATTCCTCTTATGACGTTTTATGCTGATTGTGTTCCTATATATTATTATGATAAAGTAAAAAATGTAATAGGATTAGTACATTCGGGTTGGAAAGGAACTGTAAGTAATATAGCCGGCAAGATGATACAGACAATGAAAGATGTATATAATTCCGAAACATCAGACATTGTATGTGCAATAGGACCTTCTATATGTAAGAACTGCTATGAGGTTGATGATGTTGTTATAGACAAAGTAAAAGAAAGCTATAATGAAGAAGAATATAAGATGATCGTTGAAGAAAAGCAGGATGGAAAATATCTGTTTGATTTACATCTTGCATGTAAGATAAATCTTATAAATTCAGGCGTTTTGGAAGAAAATATTGCGATGACTGATTTATGTACATGTTGTAATAATAATATTTTATACTCTCACAGAGCAAGCAACGGAAAGCGTGGAAACCTTGCTGCTGTTATGATGCTTAAGGAATAAACGGTATTATAAAAATGAAAAAACATTTAATTTGTGGTGTTGAGGAAGGGAGTATCGCCGATGAGCTTGAAATTGAAGAAGGCGATTTTCTCATTTCTATAAATGACAAAGAAATAAAAGATATATTTGACTATCATTATCTTGCAGAAGATGAATATCTTGAAGTTTTAATTGAAAAATCCGACGGTGAAGAATGGCTTTTAGAAGTTGAAAAAGATGCAGATGAAGACCTTGGACTTAGCTTTGGGGAGTCGCTTATGGACAGCTATAAAAGCTGTCACAATAAATGCGTCTTTTGTTTTATTGACCAAAATCCACCGGGGATGCGTGATACAATTTACTTCAAGGATGATGATACAAGACTTTCGTTTTTACAGGGTAACTATGTTACACTGACCAATTTGTTGGAAAAGGATATCGAAAGAATAATAGAATATAAATTGGCACCAATCAATATTTCTGTGCATACGACCAACGAAAAGCTAAGATGTGAGATGCTTCATAACAGATTTGCCGGAAGACTTCTTACATATATGGACATGCTTTATAAGGCTGGGATACCGATGAATGCACAGATTGTTTTATGCAAAGGCATAAATGACGGAAAAGAGCTTGAAAAAACAATCAGTGATTTGATGAAGTATGCTCCGGTTATACAGAGTCTTTCTGTTGTTCCGGTTGGATTGACAAAGTTCCGCGAAGGTTTGGCAAAGTTAGAACCATTTAACAAAGAGGATGCCAGAGATGTTATAGATATAATTCACAGATATCAAAAGCTTGCTATGGAAAAATATAATTATCATTTTGTTCATGCCAGTGATGAGTGGTATATAAATGCCGGTTATGAAATTCCGGATGAGGATAATTATGATGGCTATATTCAGCTTGAAAACGGTGTTGGTATGACCAGACTATTTCTAAATGAGATATCAGCATCCGTTGATGATTATATAAAAAATCACAAAAAACCATCGGATAAGAAAATGAGTATTTCAACTATTTCCGGAGTTCTTGCATATCCGATTTTTTGTCAGGGTATGGATATTATAAAAAAAGCTTTTCCAATGGTTGAAATTAATACTTATAAAATAGTAAATAATTTTTTCGGTGAAAAAATTACAGTAACAGGTCTTTTGACCGGAGGAGATATAATAGCTCAATTAAAGGATAAAAAATTAGGGGATGCACTTTTTTTACCTTCCAATACTCTTAAAGCAGACGAGGATATTTTTCTTGATGATGTCACTTTGGAAGAACTTCAAAATGCTTTACAAGTTCCGGTGATTATTGTACAATCAGAAGGTATGGATTTTGTTGAAAAGATTCTTGATTTTAGTTAAATACAGAAACGGAGAGAAGATATGAGCAGACCGGTAGTTGCCATAGTTGGCAGACCAAATGTTGGTAAGTCAACTCTTTTTAATGCCCTGGCAGGAGATAAAATCTCCATAGTTCAAGACACACCGGGTGTTACAAGAGACAGAATATATGCCGATGTAAGCTGGCTGAATTATAATTTTACAATTGTTGATACAGGCGGAATCGAGCCTGAAAGTAATGATATCATTTTAAAGAGCATGCGTGAGCAGGCTGAAATTGCCATAGAGACAGCAGATGTTATTATATTTATAACAGATGTAAGACAGGGACTTGTGGATGCGGACGGCAAGGTCGCAGATATGCTTAGACGTTCTCATAAACCTGTTGTCCTGGTTGTAAATAAGGTTGACAGTTTTGAAAAATTTATGCCTGATGTCTATGAGTTTTACAATCTTGGTATAGGTGATCCTGTTCCTATATCAGCCGCATCACAGCTTGGAATAGGAGATATGCTTGATATTGTTGTTGGTTATTTTGATGAATCCTCACTTGAAGAGGAAGAGGATGAAAGACCAAGGATTGCAATAATCGGTAAGCCTAATGTTGGTAAATCATCAATTATCAATAAGCTTTTGGGCGAAGACAGAGTTATCGTATCAGATATAGCAGGAACCACAAGAGATGCCATAGATACTACGATAACACGAAACGGAACCGAATATGTATTTATCGATACTGCGGGCTTAAGACGTAAAAATAAAATTAAAGAAGAGATAGAACGATATAGCATCATAAGAACAGTTTCCGCAGTTGAAAGATGTAATGTAGCTGTTCTGGTTATAGATGCCGTTGAAGGGGTAACCGAACAGGATGCCAAGATTGCAGGTATAGCCCATGAAAGAGGCAAAGGCATGATAATTGCCGTAAATAAATGGGATGCTATAGAAAAGGATGACAAAACAATATATAAGTTTACAAATGAAATAAGGGAAAAACTTGCGTACATGCCATATGCTGAGCTAATATTTATATCTGCCGAAACAGGTCAGAGACTTCCAAAGCTGTTTGAAGTGATTGACAGTGTTATAGAAAATCATTCACTTAGAATTGCAACCGGAGTAGTAAATGAAATTATGGCAGAGGCGGTTGCTCTTAACCCACCGCCAACGGATAAGGGTAAGAGACTCAGACTTTACTATATAACTCAGGTTGCTGTTAAGCCACCTACCTTTGTAATATTTGTAAATGATAAGGAGCTTATGCATTTTTCATATACAAGATATATTGAAAATAAGATAAGGGAAGCCTTTGGCTTTAGGGGAACGCCATTAAAATTTTTAATTCGTGAGAGGAAAGAAAAATAATGTTAGCAGGATTAGCCGCAAGATTAGCAAGTATAATAATCGGTTATGCATTTGGTCTTATTCAGACCTCATACATACTTGGAAGATTGAATGGTATTGACATAAGAGAGCATGGAAGTGGTAATGCGGGCACTACCAATGCACTTAGAATTCTTGGAAAGAAGGCCGGAATAATAACATTTTTCGTCGATCTTGGAAAGGGTGCTGCAGCAACTCTTTTGGTAAGAGCAATAATGATGAATTTTTATCCGGATGGTGTTAATTTATTTGTTGCATATGCCATGCTTGGTGCTGCGCTTGGACACAACTTTCCGTTTTACCTTGGATTTAAAGGCGGAAAAGGAATCGCCGTTACAGGAGGCTGTGTCATAGGTTTTTTAAATCCATGGTTTTTCTTGATTGGTTTATGTGTATTTTTCGGTCTGGTAATTTTGACAAGATATGTTTCTCTTAGTTCAATAATACTGATGCTGTATGTAATAGTTTATTATACTGTCTTTTCTTTAAAGGGCAGTTTTGGATTTGAAAACTCACACAATATGCTGATTGAAAGCATTATTGTAATAATATTTATTTCCTGTATGGGAATATTCAGACACAGAGAAAATATAAAAAGACTTATTAATCATGAAGAAAGAAAGCTTGGGGAGAAGAAAAAGGAGGATGCTTAAAGCTTATGAAGGTTTCTATTTTAGGTGCAGGAAGTTGGGGAACTGCAATTTCAGTGTTGCTGACTGATAATGGACATGATGTCATGGTATGGTCCATAGATAAAGACGAATTAAAGATGTTAGAGGAAGAAAGGGAGCATAAAACCAAGCTTCCCGGTGTAAAAATTGCTGATTCACTTAAGCTTACAAATGATGCAAAGGAAGCTGTGGATTTTGCAGAGCTTCTTGTTATGGTGGTTCCATCACCGTTTGTCAGAAGTACATCAAAAACTATTGCTCCATATGTAAGAGAGGGCCAGCTCATTGTTAATTTGTCAAAGGGTATAGAAGAAAGCACTCTCATGGTTTTAACAGATGTAATTATGGACGAGATTCCAAATGCAAAAACAGCTGTTTTATCAGGACCAAGTCATGCAGAAGAGGTAGGAAAGAGACTTCCTACAACAGTCGTTGCAGGTGCTGAGAATAAGGAAGATGCTCTTTTGGTTCAGGATGTATTTATGTCTGATTATTTTAGAGTATATACAAGTCCTGATGTCCTTGGAATAGAGCTTGGTGGAGCGCTTAAAAATGTTATCGCACTTGCCGCAGGTATATCCGATGGACTTGGCTGCGGTGATAATGCCAAGGCTGCGCTTATCACAAGAGGAATTGCTGAAATTAAGAAGCTTGGTGTTGCCATGGGTGGTGATGCTGAAACCTTTGGCGGACTTTCAGGTATAGGTGATCTGATTGTTACCTGTTCATCCATCCACAGCCGAAACCGTATGGCAGGATACTATATGGGACAGGGAATGACCTATAAAGAGGCCATGGATAAGGTTAAAATGGTTGTTGAAGGAGTTTATTCTGCTAAGGCTGCACTTAAGCTTAGTGAAAAATATGGTGTTGAAATGCCTATAGTTTCTATGGTAAATGAACTTTTGTTTGGTAATCTTACAGCAAAAGATGCTTTAAAGTCGTTATTAACGCGTATGAGAACATCAGAATCGTTATCCCAGGAGTGGAAGTAAAAGGAGCAAAATTGTTGTATGGCTTACAGAAGATATTCTAGTGAGAGGTTTAAAAAAAATAGAATAAAAAGAAAGCTTCAGCTACTGTTTATATATTTATTATTTGCTGTATTAATAATTTCATTATGTCAGGTTTTATACTATAAAGTTACTGAAAAAAACAAAGGTAAAAAAGGCGGAATTATAAAATATACAGTTGCTGCTGATATAGGACGTAAGCCTGTTGGATATATAGATTATAATATTATGATTACACATCAGTTTTCGGGCGATATACCTGTTGAGTCTCCTAGCGCGGTATCTGATGCGGATCTTAATGCGATGGTAAAAGATTTGAGTTATGAAGTTCCCGATACTGTATTAGGACCGGTAGAAGATGTGGTACCTTCTAACTGGTATGATGAGAACTTATATCAAAAAGTTGATGGACCTGTGGATCTGACATATTTTACCCGTGCCTGTTTTATAGGGGATTCCAGAACAGAAGGACTTATTTTGTATGCGGGACTTCCAAATATAAACGGCTTTGCTTATAAAGGTTTAAGCGTTGATAAACTCTCCAGTGATAAGGTTATTTCCATACCGGGTATGGGAAGCGGTTATACATGTTATGAAGCTATCAAGGTAACCGATTATGATGCTTATTATCTTATGTTTGGTGTAAACGAACTTGGATGGGTTTATACGGATATTTTTACCGAAAATCTCAGTAACTTTATTGACTATATCAAGTCAGTAAAGCCGGATGCCATAATTTATGTCCAGAGCATATTACCTGTTTCACTTTCTTCTTCACAAAAGAGTGATGTGTATAATCAGGACAGAGTAAATATGTTCAATGATGAACTTCTTAATATGTGTAAGGAAAGAGGAGATGTCATATATCTTGATTCAGCTGCGGCTGTAGCCGATGAAAACGGATATCTTCCTGAGGAAGCTTCATCAGACGGAATACATTGTGATGTCAATTATGTAAAAAGATTAGTTCAGTTTTACAGATACAATACATTTGAAAAAAAATAATGAAATAATGAATACCTCCAATTTTCATGACATATATATTAAATAATGGAATTGAAAACTGGGGGTAATTTTATGGATATCTATAAAGATATAGAAAAAAGGACAAACGGAGAGATATACATAGGTGTTGTCGGACCTGTCAGAACAGGTAAATCAACCTTTATTAAAAGATTTATGGAGATGCTGGTTATTCCTGCAATAGATGAGGAAAATAACCGTGTCAGAGCAAAGGATGAGCTGCCTCAGTCAGCAGCCGGAAAAACAGTTATGACAACTGAACCCAAATTTATTCCAAAGGATGCAGTTGATATAACTATAGGAGATGAAGTAAATCTTAAGGTTAGAATGATAGACTGTGTTGGTTATATGGTTGAAGGTGCCGAAGGTCACGAGGAGGATGGCAAGGAACGACTTGTCACGACACCTTGGTTTGATTACGATATACCTTTTACTGAGGCTGCAGAACTTGGAACTAAAAAAGTTATAAGAGACCATTCAACTGTTGGCATAGTTATAACAAGTGACGGAAGTATAACCGATATTGACAGAGATGCGTACATAGAACCCGAACAAAAGACAATAGCTGAGCTTAACAAATTAGGTAAACCGTATGTAATACTTCTTAATTCAAGACATCCGGGTTCGGAAGAAACCCTGATGATGGCAGATGAGCTTGCTGATAATTATAATAAAACAGTTATAACCGTAAATTGCGATAAATTAAGTGCTGATGATATAAACAGGATATTTGAATGCCTTCTTATGGAATTTCCTGTTACAGCAGTTAATTTCAATATTCCAAAATGGGTTGAAGCTCTTGATAATGAAAATGAAATAAAAAATTATCTGATATCGCTTGCCAAGGATGCATTTTCCGATATTTACTATATGAGGGATGTAAACAATCTTAAGCTTAATTCGGATGAATATATCGAAAAAATAGATATGAACAACATCAACCTTGCTGATGGTAATGTAAATATCGGAATAAAGCTCTATGATAAGTATTATTATGATATGATATCCGATATGCTTGGAAGCAAAATTCAAAATGAATATGAGTTTATGAAGGAATTAAAGGAGCTTGCCGATACTAAGCAAAGCTGCAATAAGGTAAGTACGGCGCTTGCTCAATCCTTAAAGACAGGATACGGCTCCGTAACCCCTGAAAAGGATGAGATAACTCTTGATTCTCCGGAGCTTATACGTTCAGGCAACAAGTACGGAGTCAAAATCAAAGCTCAGGCTCCGTCCATTCATCTTATTAAAGCCAATATCACAACGGAAATCGCACCTATTGTCGGTTCGGAGGAGCAGGCTAAGGATCTGATTAATTATATTAACAGTGACGGAATGGAAGATAACGATATATGGAGTGTCAATATATTTGGTAAAACCATACGTCAGCTGGTGGAGGACGGATTAACCTCAAAAATTAATAAGATAAATCAGGAAAGTCAGCAAAAGCTCCAGGATACTATGGAGAAAATAGTTAACGATTCAAATGGCGGAATGGTTTGCATTATTATTTAAAAAGGGTTATAATGCTTTAGTATATTTTAAGCTGCGAAGGATATGTTATGATAGAAAAGCCGGAATATAAGATAAATGAGTTTGAAGGCCCTTTAGACCTTTTACTGCATTTGATTGAAAAAAATAAATTTAATATATTTGACATACCTATAGCTGACATAACAGAACAGTATCTTGATTATGTGGCAAGGATGGAAGAGGAAAACCTTGATGTAATGAGTGAGTTTTTGGTTATGGCAGGAACTTTGCTTAGCATAAAAGCCAAGATGCTTCTTCCAAAGCATGAGGAGGAAGAAGAGGAAGAGGATCCTCGTTCTGAGCTTGTCAGAAGACTTCTTGAATATAAGATGTACAAATATGCATCTTATGAGCTAAAGGATATGGAACTTGATGCATTTAAAAATTATTACAAGGCACCTACCATTCCCGATGAGGTTAAAAACTTCAAAGAAGAAATTGATCCTGCCGAGGTTATAGGTGATACTACGCTTGCCCAGTTAAATGCTATATTTAACGAGGTTATGAAGCGAACCGTTGACAGAGTTGACCCTATCAGAAGTAAATTCGGTACAATTGAAAAAGAAGAGGTTAATATCGAAGATAAGATGCTTGAAATCAGAGCATCCATAAAAGGATTAAAGGGTATTAATTTCAGAACACTTCTTGAAACAGGACGTTCAAAGCAAAGTATTATTGTAACATTTCTTGCAATACTTGAACTTATGAAGGTAGGACATATAGTGATAAAACAGGATGGACTTTTCGGTGATATAATTATCGATTCACTTGAGATGGATTAAAAGTAGGAGGACTTATGGAGGAAAGTATTAATAAGCTTGAAGGCGCCATTGAAGCGATTTTATTTTCAATGGGTGAGGCCGTTCCGATAAAAGAACTTGCAAAGGCTTTAGAGGTTGATGAACCAACCCTTGAAAAGGTTTTAAACAATATGATGGATAAGTATGAAGCAGAGGATAGAGGCATAAAGCTCGTAAAGCTTGAAGATTCCTATCAGCTTTGTACAAAAAATGAATATTATGATGTTTTATCCAAGCTTGTTAATATGCCTAAAAAGCATACGTTAACCGACACGCTTATGGAAACACTTTCAATAGTTGCTTATAAGCAGCCGATAACCAGACAGGAAATCGAAGCCATACGTGGAGTATCCTGCGTACATGCAATTAATAAGCTTGTAGAATACAATCTTATAACCGAGGTTGGAAGACTTGATGCCATAGGAAGACCGATTCTCTTTGGAACAACGGAAGACTTCCTACGAAGCTTTGGAGTTCAGTCCATGGATGACCTTCCGGTCATATCACCTGATAAAATCGAAGACTTCAGACAACAGGCGATGGAAGAAGTAAATATTAAAGTTGAGACATAAGGAGACAGGTGACGGTTCTCTGTCTCCTTAGTAATTAAAAGATGTATTATATAAAAGAGTGTATATGATAGCTAACCATCAATTTGCTAAATCAAAGCGCTCAAATTCTTTATAGGTGCTAAAAATCGAAAACTCACTACGTTCAAACAGTTCGATTTTTTACGCACCTATTTTGAATTTTCGCTTTTGATTTAACGCAAATCGGGTTAAATGCTATCATATACACTCTTTTAATAAATACATCTCCATAGTATTAAAATAAAAGAGACAGAGAACCGACCCCTGTCTCCTATAAGAACTTTTTTAAATATTATTTAAAGTATACTTTCTATTGATATTCCGTTTGATTTTGATAGGTCTATGAAGTTGTTGTCGGAGGTTTTTATAAGAGGCTTGGAGAGGTTTACCTTGTTTATAAAGATTACGTCTCCTTCGGCTCCGTTGCTAAGCTTAACACGACAATTTACATAGCTGTTTACGACATGTTCAAGGAAGGTGAGTATATAATGTGGTTCGTATTTCTTTAAACCGTCATCTTCGAACATGCTGATTACCTTAAACGGACTTAACGGTCCACGATATACACGTTTTGCAGTCATAGCTTCATATATATCTGCAATGGTGACTATCTTAGCACACCAGTCTATTTTATCACCTGTAAGTCTCATAGGATATCCTGAACCGTCACATTTTTCATGGTGCATAAGTGCTGCCATCTGTATGTGCGGGTCAACATTTTTAGTCTTTAAAAGGTCATAACCCTTTTTAGGATGGGTTTTTATTATGGCAAATTCCTCGTCAGTGAGTTTGCCCGGTTTTTTTATGATTTCCTGTGGTATAAGCAGTTTTCCGATATCATGGAAGAGACCGCAGGCGGTTACCAACTCGATATCCTTTTCACTTAAGTTTAACCAATGTCCAAATATATTGCATATAAGAGATACATTTAAGGAATGGTTAAAGGTCGAATCATCATAATTTTTGAGTGTTGAAAGCATTGTAAATATACTGAGAGGAGAGTTTGTTGACTTAACTATCTCAAGAGTATTTTCAAGCATATCATCAACATCTATAGGTGCATTTTTATGTACCACGTCATTGATTTTATCACTTAAATTTTCTATGTTGCTATCATATGCTTTTTTGAACATCTGATACTGCTTGGTGGTAGTGTCTACAGACTTTGATATATCTATAAATTCACCGGTCAGCATAAGCTTGTTGTCTTCTTCGGCAGGCTTTTTTGCTGTAACAATATCCTCACCGGTTATCTCCACAGTCAGTACGTTATTGTTTATAATTCTGGTTATAAGGTTTTTGGTAAGCACCGTATCCTTTGGTACAACAAGATATCCCTGATCCGTATAGGTATCAGCAGCAGTTACCATACCTTCTCTTAAATCTGATGCAAATAATGTCTTCATGCGTAATCGTTCTCCGTTTCAACCGGGTTCAGTAAAGTCAATCCTCACCGAACCGCTTACATCCTTGTAAAATTAATACAATAATTATACAGGATAAATATCATAATTTCAATTTAATTCTTAATAAATACTTACATTATTTTTCGATAATCAGTAAATCAAAAATCATGATATATTAACGAATTAATTCTAATATCAGTTTTTACAAAATATACTGATAATATATGTTTTTAGGAGATATTTATGAAAAGGTGTCTTGTATATATTTTAACTATAATCTTAATTTTAGCTAATGTTTCTTATACTCATATCAATGCATCGGCAAAGGAGGAATTGTCTTTATATTCTCTTTCTGCTGTATTAATCGATGGGGATACCGGAAGGGTTTTATACGGTAAAGATGAAGATACGGGAAGGGCGATGGCAAGTACAACAAAAATTATGACATTAATAATAGCACTTGAATACGGTAATATGGATGACATAGTTGATGTAAGCTCATATGCTTCCAAGATGCCGGATGTGCAGCTTGGAATAAATGAGGGAGAGCAGTATAGATTGGAGGATTTAATCTATTCTATGATGCTTGAAAGTCATAATGATTCGGCAGTTGCGATAGCGGAACATATAGGCGGTGATGTAGGCGGTTTTGCCGATATGATGAATCAAAAAGCGGCTGAGCTTGGTCTTTCTGATACATATTTTATAACTCCTAACGGACTTGATTCTTCAGATGATAAAGGAGCACACCATACTACCGCAAAAGAGCTTGCCCTTATCATGAAATATTGTATAAAGGATTCGCCAAAGAAGGATGAATTTATAAATATATGTCAGACAAGAAGTTATTCATTTACCGACTACAGTGGAAAAAGAAGCTTTACCGTAAATAATAAGAATGCATTTTTAGATATGATGCAGGGAGTTGTTGCCGGAAAAACAGGTTTTACAGGTGATGCAGGATATTGTTATGTATGTGCTGTGACAAAAGATGATAAAACACTTATTGTTGCGTTACTTGGCTGCGGCTGGCCTAATAATAAGACTTATAAATGGCAGGATACAAAGAAATTACTGAATTATGGCTTTGAAAAATATGATAAGAGGTGCATTTTCGACAGAACTTATCCGTTACAATCTGCTAAAGTAAAAAACGGAATAGAAAATGACGAAGTAGATTTATATGTTGATGATGAATTTAACATTCTTTTATCGGATGACGATAAGGTAAGCTATGAGGTGAGTCTGCCTGATGTCTTTGATGCACCGGTTGAAAAAGGAGACATCGGCGGAAGCGTTATTGTATATATAAATGATGAACCGTTTAAGAGTTTTAATGTGTATATCAAAGATGATATAAGAAGAGTCAATTACAGGTATTATTTTAACAGGGTTATATCACATTTTTTGATGTAAGGAATATAATAGAGTATCGTTAGGGGGTATAAGATTTGGATATCAGTAATATATGTGTTATCGGCGATGATAAAAGAATGGATTATGCGGCCGAGGAACTCTATACACTTGGTTTTGATGTGTATAGGGAAGAAAAGTATATAAATAACAGGTCCATGATTGTTTTAGCTCCACCGGCTGACGAGAAGATGACAAGACGTATTATACCTTATCTTGAATACGGTCAGTTTTTATATGCGGGAGCTATGTCAAACCGTCTTAAGCATCAATGTGAACTAATGCAGATTGAATATGTTGATTATCTTAAGATAGATGAGCTTACCAAAAAAAATGCCATCCTTACTGCTAAAGGAATTATAAAATGTGCACTTTCGGATGGCGCAATTCTTGACAGCTCTGATAATGCCGATACAATTACATCCGAAAAAAGATGTCTTGTGGCAGGTTATGGTTTTTGCGGAAAAGCTCTGGCTAAGGCATTGACGGATGAAAATATCAACGCAAAGGTTGACGTGCTTGTTAGACGTAAGGAGTTAAAAGGTGAAATAGAAAGTAACGGTTATGGATTTATAGATTTAAATAATGTATATAGTTATGATTTAAATAACATAAGCGTTGTGTTTAATACAATTCCTGCTATGATATTTAATGAAAGACTTTTGAAGCATTTTAATCATGATACAAAATTTTTTGATATAGCATCGGGAGATGGCGGTATAGACTATTCATTTTGTAATGAAAATAATATCTTTGCAAAACAGTACCTCGGTATACCGGGTAAGGAATTCCCTGTAGAAGCAGGAAAGGCAATAGCCGAAACAATTATATATGATATCAATCTTAGATAACCTTATTACGTACTAAATAAAAGGGGTTATTATTATGAAATTATCAGAGTGCAATATCGGATTTGCAATAACGGGATCATTTTGTACTTTTGATAAAATTAAATCACAAATAAAAGTTCTTAAGGATGAAGGTGCAGATGTTACACCGATTTTTTCATTTAATGCATATAATATGGATACACGATTTGCAAAGGCAAAGGATTTTTTGGATGAAGTAAAGACCATAACAGGAAAAGAGGGAATGTCAACCATACAGCAGGCTGAAGCCATCGGTCCAAATAAGCTCTTTGATGTACTTGTAATAGCACCATGTACAGGCAACACCATGGCAAAGCTTGCTAACGGCATAACTGACACGCCTGTACTAATGGCTGCCAAGGCTCATCTTAGAAACAACAGGCCTTTAGTAATATCTATATCAACCAATGATGCACTTGGAATTAACCTGCAAAACATAGGTAAGCTTATGATAATGAAAAATATATATTTCGTACCATTTGGTCAGGATGATTATATAAAGAAGCCTAATTCGATGATTGCGGATGTAGAAAAAATAAAAGATACGGTTGAAGCCGCGATGAAAAAAGAGCAGATTCAACCGGTGATTTTGAGATAGAATTATATTATATAAGATAAAGGGCAATTAGATTTTTCGGTTACCCTTTATCTTATTTTATATGTTTAGATTTGATTATTGTATAAATAAAAAATATTATATAAAATGTAAAATTATAGAAAAAAATATTGACATTGAATATTATTTTGTTTAAAATCTTTCTATGTATAATAATAGAGGCACTATATATATGTATAGAATTATTTTATATGGGAGGATATTATGAAAAATAAAATTTTACGAAGGATAATTGCTATAATTCTTACTTTTACAATGGTTACATCATTGATGCATGTTAATTCTTATGCTTATAATCAGATATTAGATCAGGAAACAGATATAGATAATGATTTAATATTATCAGATGGATACAGCATAGAATATGAAGAAAAATCTTCGTGGAACAATTTTGTAAATGCTGATATAAGGGTTACAAATAATACAGCTTATGATAAAAGTTTATGGAGCATATCTTTCATATATGATGGGGTAATTGAAAGTATATGGAACGCTGATATCAGTGAAATAACAGATAATAATGACGGAACATATACATATATAATTTCTTCAAAGCCTTATAATTCTACTATTGAATCAAAAGGATTTGTAAGCTTTGGTTTTATTGCATATGGAATAGATGATAAACCTTCTGAACCAGTCAAGTTGGATATATATCAGGAAAATAATAATGACAATACTGATATAGCAACATCGACAGATGCGGATTTAAATGCAACAATTACAGATGCACAGCGTGATAATGATAACAATATAACAGATGGAAGAAATTATAAGATACAGGATATGTGGAAGGGCCTTGAGTATGCTCTTTTTACAGGAAATGAAGCGGGACAATCATTTTATGTGAACAATGCCATAATTAACGGTTCGGTTCACACAAACGGAAGCTTTTTCTTTCAAGGTAATTCAATTGTTTTAAACGGTGAACTTGAGGCTAAGAATGGAATTACTTTACGAACCTCAGACTCAGAAGACTGTCAGATTATTAATTCAAAAAATGAAAATGCTGATGAAATTGAAATGCCGGATATATATACTGAAATTCATGCACTTATGGAAAATGATGAGTCATACGACAAATGGGATATATATGAAGGAGATAAAAGCTTTGACAGTAACGAATTAAGACTTGATAAAAATATATATGTTGATGGAAATATTTCATTTAATGCAACAAGCTTTGACTCAAACGGAATAATAACCGCCCATAATTCAATAACCTATAATGTAGGAAGTGTAACTACCGGTGAAGACAATAGAATATTTATAGAATCTGAGCAGGGTGATATTACAATTAATGGTGGAAATATAAACCTTAATGCTGTGTTATATGCACCAAATGGAAAAGTAACTATAAATGCTAATGAATTTCATCTAAACGGAAGAATAATAGCTGATGAGGTATGTATAAACGGAACACTGATAGAAATAAATGCAGGAAATCATGATTATGACATGATATCCGAGCTTGAAATATTTAATACTGAGATTATCAAAACATATGATACTGCTGAGGAGTTTGAAGGGGATGAAATTCATACATTTAATAATGCTGCAACTGTAGAGGCGGCACCTTATTCTTTGGATAATAATATTTCAAACAACGGAATAATAATTTCAAAAAATACAGATGTTTACATTGAGCCAATATCAGAAAATTACATGTTTGACAACATATCGGTTGATGAAACATTTTCATTTGAGCAGATATCAGGGGATAATGAAGAAAAGAACACAGGAATATTTTCTCTGTCTTTAACAGGAGAAGGTGATAATTCTGAGTACATGTCTGATGACTTGATTAAAAATAATAATCATATTTATATGATCTCATCAGAGAAGCTCACATGGAAGGATGCCGAAAAAGCCTGTAACGATATGGGAGGTTATCTTGTTGTAATAGATGATGAAGAAGAAAATGAGTTTATAAGAAATTATATAAACGGATTTGGAATCAGCACTTATACTGCGTTGGGCTATACAGATGAGGAAAATGAAGGAAGATGGCTATGGGTAAATGGCTCAGACAGTACCTATACAAATTGGGAATCAGGAGAACCTAATGATGGTTTATGGTTATATCCGCATCAGAACTATGCATTTATGTACGAAAACGGTAAATGGGATGACGGTATAGGTGATGAGACTGATAAAGGTTATTTTGTATGTGAATGGGATAATCCTGACGAAGTATCATTTAATGCTTCAAACAAAGTTATTGTGAAGCTTACAGTTGAAGAAGATGTTGAAATATCCGATGAATTTACAGATGATAATATAACTATATATAATTTAGATAACGGAAAAAAGATAATTATATGGAAAACAGAATTGACAGGAAATAATGAGCTTGAAATACCTGTTGAATTTTATAAAGCAAGTGATGAATTAATCAGTGATATAAATGTATTTTATTATAGTGAAAACAGCATAAAATCCGAAAGACTTTCTGATATAGAGTGTACATTAGAAAAAAATAATGATTCAGGCGAATGGAAAACTGTATATGATTGTGGACAGTCTGAGGCTGAGTGGACATATTTTGATATCGATGCACTATATGAAAGTGACAGTGATATAAAAGTATATGCATATGCATCTGACAATTTTGATGAAATTAATTCAATAGAAGATGAAAATGTTTTAAAAGAAATAACACTTGATGAGGCAGTATCTGTCAATGGTATATCAGACCTTAAAGGTAGATACATCCTAATAAAGGCAAAGCTTACCAAATCATCAAACGATTATACTCCATATCTCGACAGTATAACAATCGGTGCAAACACTGATAAACGCCCTGATAAGCATAGTAAAGAATATAAGCTTTTTGATATAGAGGGCAAAGATAATCTTTTGATGAACGAAAAGGCGGCTTACAGATATAAGGTTATAACTACTGAAAAAAATAATGCTGATATTGTATTGGAGACAGATGGTGAAAAGGTATCGGATGAAAATGTAATAAACGGCAGACTTATATATGATTCGGAGGTTGAAGGAAACCATACAATAACATTATATTATGAGGATAGGCCGGATATATGTGCTACTAAAAATATAACTGTCGGCACATCCGATGGTTATATCAATTTGGATGAATTAATAGAAAATGAATTTACCTATCCTTATTTCAATATGTCGCTTGACAAAACATCATATGTTGTAAATGAAACAATAAAAGTAACTACTGATATAAGCAGCGGATGTTCCGTAGAAGTATTTATTGACGACTCAGCTTATGACATAGATGTAAATAATGGAATATTTGAAGTAAATGCAACTGATTCAGGTGAACATACCTTAAAGGTCATTTCAAAAAACAATAGTGGTAATTCATTTACAAGGATAATTAAATATTATGTATATGAAGCATCACCGAATATAAATACTTGGTTTGATAAGGATACATACTATGCCGGAGATGATGTCAGGCTTTATATAGAAGACGGATACGTTATTAATAGCTGCTCGGTGGATAGTATAAAAACTGATTACAGTCTCACAGATGATGAAACAGGCGTATTGTTTGAAAAAATTGAAGCCGGATTATATACAATTAAATTAAATGTAATGAATCAAACAGATAATGAAGAAACCGATTTAAACATATATCTGTTTGTTAATGATGCTGTGGTTAATATACCAGGTGAAGATAATGAACCGCCTATAGCAGTTATTACATCAGTTAATGATAATAGTGATAATAATAAACTTGAAATAATTGGAACTGCGAAGGATGAGATTAACTTCTCAGCATATACGCTTTCGTATAAATACGTTGATGATAAAGAATATACGGATTTTGCTCATGATACTAAGCAGGTAGATAATGATGTTTTAGGCATGCTTGATAAAAACGGATTGGAATCCGGAGTATATGATATAAGACTTACTGTAGAAGATGATGCGGATAATTATACAGTTTTTGATACGCAGATAACTATAGTAAAAGAAACTAAAGAGGGTTATACAATTTCATGTGCTTTGACTGATGTTAGTCTTGATGAAGATACACATTCCATAAATATAAGAGGAAGCATAGATGCCGAAGGTCATCTTAAAGGTTATGATTTGCTCCTTGAAAGAAGTGAAGAAGATGATATAAAAGTAATCTCTTCCGGTTCAGATGAAATAGTGGAGGCGTTGCTTGGAAGTATACAAACTGAAGAATTGGATGATGGAATATATAGAATTATTCTAGAAGTTGAAGATGAAAGCGGTATAATCTTACAGTGTTATGCAGCCTTTGAGTATCATAAGGGACAAAGTATTGAAGCAGACATGACATACAGCACCGGTAATTCAGAAGTGACTGAGGAAAGTGGTGAAACCGGCGGAAGCAGTGATACGGATAAAACAGATACGACAGCTCCTACAGCGGTTATTGTTTCTACACATAAGGATGAAAATGCAAAAGATAAAATAGAACTTATCGGAACTGCAAAGGATGAAACGGCACTTGCTTCATATACGCTTTCATATAAATCGGTATCGTCCGATGAATATACTAAATTTGTATACAGCGATGAACCTGTTGAAGAAGGAGTTCTTGGAATATTTGACACTACAGAGCTTACGTCGGGTGAGTATAATATAAGACTTGAGGCAACTGATGAATCAGGAAATATGAGCTACTATGTTGTAGTTCTTACTGTAAATAAAGGCGGTAATTCCGATGATTCGGGAGAATCAGGGGAAGATGGCGGTGACAGTGATGATGACATAATTCCAACAGCACTTATAATATCACCATCCTTTGATGAACCGATTACCGCACCGGTAGAGATAACCGGCTCTGCCTATGATGAAACAAAGCTTGATAACTGGAGGCTTGAATATAAGCCTATTGATACAGAGGATTATATAACCATAGCATATGGTACGGAGGAAGTAAGAGAAGGTATCTTAGGGACTCTTGATCCAACCATGATGATAAACGGTATATATGAATTAAGGCTTAGTGCAACTGATGAAGGCGGAAATATAACTTATGCTAAAACAAGCTTTATAGTAGAGGGTAAACTTAAGATAGGACAGATGCATATAGGCTTTAACGATATAACTGCGGCTATGGGTGGCACGAAGGTTTCGGTAAACCGTATATATGACAGCCGCAACAAACAATCAGGAGATTTTGGATACGGATGGAATCTTGATATGCAGGGTATAAGGCTTTATGAAAACAGCCCTATCACAGATGGATACGAGATGCTTACCGAAGGATCTGTCTTTTCAAGGATATACCGCATGGTCGAAACCGAAAACCACGATATAGTAGTAACTTACGGAGACGGAACAAGTGACAGATTTAAGATAGTCATAGGAAACGGTATAAGTGCGCTTACACCTGTATCTGAGATATACTTTAGCTACAGATGTGTGACTAATCCTAAGGTTACACTTGAGATACTGACTGATACCACTGCTATATATGAAGACGGACAGGTAGTATTTATAAACGACGGCATATACGACCTTATAGAATACAAGCTTACGACAGAGGATGGAAATGAAATATATCTTAATAAGGAATCCGGTGTTTCCAAGATAGTCGATTCAAAAGGTCATACCATAACCATAGACGAAAACGGTTATCATAGTGATGACGGAAGAAGTATAAGCTTTACAAGAGATATAAACGGAAGGATAATAAAGGTTGAAAGTCCGGACGGAGAAGAGATATTATATACTTATGATGAGTCAGGTGATTTATCATCCGTAACGGATAATGCAGGAAGAACCGTAACATATACATATGACGATAAGCATAACCTTGTTGAAATCATTGACCCGACAGGTAAAGCGGTCTCAAGAAACGAATATGATGATGAAGGAAGACTTATCGCAACCATAGATGCAGACGGAAACCGTATGGAGTACGACCATAACGTAGACGGAAGGCGAGAGGTCATAACTGACAGACTAGGATATAAGACTGTCTATACATATGACGATAACGGAAATATCCTTTCTACAACAGATGCTAACGGCAACACGACCTATAAGACCTATGATGACCTGGGTAAAGTACTTACATCGACCGATGCAAAGGGTAACGTAACCACATCGTCATATGATGATAAGGGAAATCTTACATCGGTAACGGATGCTGCAGGCAACATCATAAGCATAGCCTATAATGATAAAAATCAGGCTGTAAGGCTGACAAATATAAACGATGATGATATAATTATTAATTATGACAGTGCCGGAAGTATTATATCGACAACGGATGTAGACGGAAGCACCATATCATACGAAAGAGATGCCGACGGAAATGTAAAGAGCATAACAGATGATATAGGAAAGGTCATAACGGCAGAGTATGACCAAAACGGCAATACCATATCCGTAACGGATGCATCAGGAAATAAGATAACATATACATATGACGAAAGAGGAAACAGGCTCACCGAAACCGTAAAGGCTGTTACCGATGAAGGCGAGGTATCACGTACCACAAGGTATAACTATAATGATGCGGATGAGCTTATATCCATGGAGGATGCCGACGGAAATCTCACCGTAATCGAAAGAGATAATAACGGTGTGATGACTGCTGCTGTTGACTCTCAGGGAAGAAGGACAGAGTATACCTACGATGACTTAAATAACATAACCCGTATATCCTACTGTGATGGAACATCAGAAAGCTTTACATATGATGCGGAAGGAAGACTGGTAAAGGCAACAGACAGAACCGGCTGTCAGGAAAGCTATGCCTACGATAAGGTTGGAAACCTGACAAAGATAACTGATATAAAAGGAAACGAAACCTCTTACAGCTATGATGAAAACTATAATCTAACAAAGGTTATATATCCGACAGGTGCATATGTAAGCTATACATATGACTGCCTCAATAACAATACAGGAATAACCACAAGCGACGGCAGTTCGACAACCTTTACATATGAGGCAGGACTTTTATCATCAGCCACAGACTCAAAGGGTAATGTGACATCCTATGAGTATAACGAAAAGGGTGACAGAACCAAAGTAACATATCCGGATGGAACATATGAGAGTATAGAACTTGACTCACGAGGAAGATGCATATCTGCAACCGATACGGCAGGCAGAAAGACAGAGTACACCTATGACGGAGCAGACAGGCTTGTATCAGTTAAGCAAAACAATAGTGCCGAAACAAAGTACACTTACGATAAGAACGGAAACCTCTTAAGTGTAACGGATGCAAACGGAAGAAGGACAGAGTATACCTATGATGCAGACGGAAGGTGCATAAAGACAAGACTTGCAGACGGAAGCGAGAGTACATATACATATGATGATTACGGAAAGCTTATCAGCACGACGGACTATAACGGAGTAACCACAACCTATACGTATAATAACCTTGACGAGCTTACAAAGGTAGTTAAGGGAACAGAGCTTGTAAGGTTTACCTATGATGACTACGGAAGAGTTATAAGTATATCGACAGGAGACAGCACCGTAGACTATACCTATGATGAGTACGGTGAACTGATATCAAAGATATATGAAAACGGACAGAAGGTAAGCTATAGTTATGATGAGTACGGAAGAGAGATAAGCGTAACTGTTAGTGACGGCTCAGATGTGGAAGACAGTCATATACTTTCATCTACCTCATACGAGTACGACAGCTTTGATCGCATAACCAGAGTTATAGGACATGACGGTAAGGCAACAGTCTATACATATGACGAAAACGGAAACAGAGAAACAGCCACCTATGCCAACGGTATAGTTCTAACATATACCTATGATGAGTGTAATCATCTTATATGTGAAGAGGTAACGGATAAGAACGAAAGACTTATAGCGCGTTATCAGTATGAGATAGAGGGCGGCGAGCGTACAAAGGCTGTAGAGAGTGGTCCTGATGGAGATATAACCACAGTATACTCATATGATGCTGCCGGAAGACTTATATCCGAAAAGATAACCAAGGACGGAAGCACAACAGAGTATAAGTATGCCTATGACCTTGTAGGTAACAGACTGTCAAAGGATGTAGACGGATACAAGACCTTATATACCTATAACGAGAGAAATCAGCTTGTAACAGAAGAGACACCGACAGGAAGGCTTACATACTGCTATGACGCTAACGGAAATCTTGTAAGTAAGAGTGAGTCAACCCTTAACCCTGACGGCTCATACGGTCAGGCAGCCATAACCGAAAGCTATACCTACGACAGCTTCAACCGTATGATAAGTTATGAAAGCGGTGACATAAGCTACAGCTATACCTACGATGCAGAAGGTGTTAGAAGAAGCAAACAAAACGATAACGTACAGGGAAGTAAGATAACATATATCTCCGATACCTTATGTGAATACTCACAGACACTTGCTGAGATAAACGCAGCCGGAGAACACAACACATCCTATACAATAGGATTAGAACTTATAAGCCTTACAAGAGGTGAGGAGGAATATTACTATATAAGTGACGGTCATGGTGATGTCCGTTTCATAACGGATGAGGATTGTCACGTAAAAACTAAATACAGATACAGCGGCTATGGTGAACTGATAGAAACCTCAGGAGATGTCGAAAACAGCCATATGTATGCAGGTGAATGTTATGATGAAGAAAGCGGATTATACTACCTAAGAGCAAGGTATATGAACCCATCAACAGGAACCTTCACCGGTATGGACAGCTATGCAGGAAACATAAGCGACCCTGATACACTTCACAAGTACCTGTATGCAAACGGTAATCCTATAAAGTATGTGGATCCGAGTGGAAATATGGCTACAATTGGTGAAGGTTCTTTTGCTTTGGGTATATCAAATATACTTGATAATGCCGGCACAATATTTGTAATGGGAATATTAAATGGATTATTGTCGGTAGGAATAAATAATGTATTTGGAGATAGTCAAGAATATAGTGTAGTTGATTCATTTTTTTCAGGATTTTTTAAAGGAGCTAGATTTGGTGCATTAGCATTCTTCGTGTCAGGATTATTTTTAATAGATGTTTTGAAGGTGTTTTTGTGCGATGCAGGAGCTCGTTTAACTGAAGACTTTTTATTATCATGGTATTATACATTTAAAGGTGATAATAAAAAGGCAATAGAATATAGAATATACTCTTTAATAGATCTTTTGATATTTGGTTTACTATATAACGCTAATTTAAAATCAAATAGGTTAAAAGCTGTAGATTTACAAGGCAAGGCAAAAATAAAGGCAAGTGATTATGATCCAATTGAGGGTGGAAGTGGTACTGGTACTGTAAATCCTAAAGATGTTAGGTATATGCAAAGTTCAATAAAAAATCAAACTGGAGATTATACAGTATTGGATAATGCACAAGCACTAAAGGAAGGCACACTAAAACCAAGTGATTTACCAGAAATACGTATATGGAAAGATAACGATGGAAATTTATGGACATTAGACCATAGACGATTAGCAGCATTCAGAATTGCAGGCGTTGATGAAGTACCTTTTAGATGGGCTACAGATGAAGAAGTAGCAAGTCAAATGTGGAAGATGACAACCAAAACAGGCGGAGCTTCAATAAAACTAAAACTTGGAAATGGTAAATCAATAATAATAGATGATTAGGAGAGATTAGCCAAATGAATATTGAAACTATTAATAAAATAAAAAACAAAAATGATTTTTTGACTTTTATGAAAGAGCATGTTATTTCAGATGATAATCAAGTACAATTAAATGAGTATTTAGAATCTGTGATATCATGGGTAGAAGATATGGATGGCTTCTATAGTAATACAGGAATAAAACAACCTGATTCAATAGATTGGAGTTTTATAGCAACATTATTCTACGTTGGTAAAATATATGAGTAATGTTTATTTCCAAAATAAGATAGTAATACCATCTGTAAAAAACGTTTGTATTATTATAATTAATTCGAATGCATATAAATACTGTAACAATCCGTTAAGTTATATTGATGATTTAAATGAATATGATGGAAGCTGAAAGTATTACAGAGACTGGAGGTGGCTGTCATTAAGAATAAAAGAATATTGAAGTGTCTGCTGATGATGGTCGTCAGTCTGCTTCTGGTAATCAATTTTTCGATAGGGGTATCGGCAAGCAGTGGTTATGATAGTCAAGAGGCGGATGCTTGTATAACCATAAGTCAAAGACTCTCTGTCAAGGGTGGAAGTGGCTCTGGAAGTATAGCAACTCCTAATTCTGGTCAAGGTTTTTCTCCAAATGGTTATAATCCTCAACCAGGAGAAAGAACATTGAATGGATATGTAAAAAATAACGCAAGTCCAGAAGTATCATTACATACGAATTCTGCAGGGTTTAATAATAACAATGGTATTGTTGGAGGAGATTTTAAAAGATTTGGTGCAGAATCTCATGGTGGTGTTTCACCTCATGTACATCAACCTCAAAGAAATGTAGCACCTAATGGAAATATATATGGAACAGTTGGAACAAAGACAGCTAATGGAGGAGTTACATTGCCTACAGAAAAAGATGTAAAACAGTTATATGAGTATATTGTTAATGGGAAGTATCACTAGGAGGTATATAGATTTATGAGTGGACAAAGAGATTTTCTTAATGAATTAAAAATAATTCAAGATGTTGTTGTTAATGTTATGCTATCAAACGAAGGCAAATATAATGATACAGAGGATTTATTGATTGATACTACATATGAAACATTATATAAGATTTTAGAATTGATAGATGGATATGGCGTTAATAAGAAAAAATATGAAGTTAAAGACACAATAAACGATGAGATAATTAATAAGAAGACTAGCATTCATAATATGTGTGAAGAGTCTTTATTGCATACTGAAATATAGGTAATAT
>JAFUGL010000012.1 GCA_017469405.1 Lachnospiraceae bacterium
TCAAATAATGCAATACATAATATTATAAACTTCAGGAGGATTACCATGATTACATATGAACCGTTTTGGGAAACATTAGAAAAATCTGATAAAAACTGGTATTCATTGGTACATAAGGACAATATAAATCCTGCTACTTTGCACCGATTAAAGCATAACAAGCCTATATCAACAGTAACTATTGATTTATTATGCAGCATACTTAACTGCAAAACTGAAGATATAATAAGATACATACCGGATAAAAAATAGGACCGCAAGAGCGATCCTATAACATACATATAAAAATAAACGATAATAATAATTCGCATAAAAACGAAGTTATATAAAGCAAAACATTTGCTCTCTTTATATCTTCAAAAGAAACCTTTCTTATATCGTCTCCAATATAATCCTTTTTTACAAGTTTTCCAAAATAATACGCATCTCCCGCAAGCCTTATACCCAATGCACCTGCACATACACTTTCAGTTTGAGCCGAATTGGGACTTGCATGATTTCTACTGTCTCTTTTATATATCCTATATGCATTTTTTCCATTAAAATCCTTACCGGATATAAAACTTGAAACAATCATAAGATATGCACTTATTCTGGATGGAATATAATTGACAACATCATCAAGCTTTGCAGCACATCTTCCAAAATATAAATATTTATCATTTTTATATCCTACCATGGAATCCATAGTATTGATTGCTTTATATAAAAATCCAAGTATGGGACCGCCCAAAGCTGTATATATCATTGGTGCTATGCATCCATCAGATGTATTTTCAGCAACTGTTTCAATAGCTGCCTTTGCTACACCTTCTTTATCAAGAGGTTCAACATCTCTTCCAACAATCATTGAAACCGCTTTTTTTGCACCTTCAAGATCATCATTTTTGAGCTTTTTATATACCTTCATACTTTCAACTTTCAGACACTTAATACTAAGTATCTGATATGTCATAATTATTTCAATAATCATCCCCGCATATACATTTATATAATATCCAAACAGCAAAATAAAAGCTGTCAATATGCCGGTTATCAAAATAACAGTTACTACCAAAAACTTTCCATTACGAAGTGCTTTTTTTTCATCTTTATTATTCCATTTTTTTTCAAATAAACCGATAAGCGCACCTATGGCTCTTATCGGATGTGGCCATGAAACAGGATCACCTAAAATCAAATCCAGTAAAAAGCCTGATATAAATGCTATCAAATGATATTTCATTTTTTATAAAATTCCTTATATATTTTCACAAATTCATCTCCGGACAACTCTCCATTTATATCTTTGTCGTCAAGGAGCTTGTTCGCAAGGTATTCTATAAAATCCTTCTTTTCTTCTATTATTCTTGTAGCTCTTGCATCCTCGTCCTTAAGTATAGACATAGCTGTAGTTTTTCCGATTTCACCCATAGCATAAATTTTAATCATGTTCTCAGCATATTTTTTTGCTCTTCTATAATCACTTGAAACACCGGTAGTATTATATCCGTAAAAAACTCTTTCAGCATTGCGTCCCGCCAAAAGGATAGCGATTTCATTTCTCATATCAAGTTCAGACATATTTCCACCGGTTCTTTCAGGTAGTTCAACTCTTCCAAGACTTCCTACCTTGCCTTTGGCACTGATGGATTTCGGTATATAATTATTAATGCTGCCTTTACTTGTTTCAAGTCCTGTAACATACATTACAACTGCGTGACCACACTCATGAATTGCTGTTTTCTTAATCTCCTCTTTAGTAATCTTCGCAGGATCATAGAGCTTTGATCTATTTGCAGCATTTTCAATTATTTCCTTATGAGTCGGTATATCAGCCACAGTTATATCTCTATATTTTTTTACATTATTAATGTCAAACCTTGCGGCACGCTTAAGCAAAATCTGGTGCATTACACGATCAACAAATCTTCCGTTTCCAAAATTAGGCACGGAGCTGAAGAAATACATTATATCATGTACCTTTTTAAGTGCAGCATCACTTGTTTTAAAGCCTGAAGCAGCCATTTTCTTTTTATAGATTTCAACCAGTTCATCAGGTTTATAATCCTCAAACTCAAAGGTGTAACCTATTCTTGAGCTAATACCCGGATTCATATTAAGAAAATCCTTCATTTCTTCTGTATATCCAGCAAATATAACAATTAAACTATCCTTCTTTTCTTCCATAGCCGTAATCAGCGTTTCTATGGCTTCATGTCCGAAACCTTTATTATTTCCCGCACTATCATCCAGAGAATATGCTTCATCTATAAATAGGACACCATCCGTCGCTCTTTTAATAACCTCATCGGTTTTCATCGGTGTCTGTCCTACATAACCGGCAATTAAATCCTTTTTTTCTACAACCGTCAGCTTATCTGTTTTCAGTATTCCTATGGAATATAATTCTTTAGCTATCATCTTGGCAACAGTTGTCTTACCGGTACCCGGATTACCTGTAAATAACATATGCATTGAAAAATCCGAAATCTTTATTCCACGATTACTCAGATATTTTTGATATGTTACCTGGTTTTTAAATTCCTCAATTTTATTTTTTATATTATTAAGGCCAATCATATCTTCCAGCATAAAGCTTGCATCATCGGAATTTTTTTCAGCAATGTAATTTCCGAAATCCTCGGATTTAATTATCTTTTCATCAAAGGATTTATTAATCATTCTGCTGGACCAATTTCGTCTGGCTTCATCATATATATTTCTGACATCTCGTGCATTACCAAAAAACTTTTCTGCACGTTTTTTTCGAATTGCATCCTCTAAAACCTGATCTGCTGCATTATCCAATTCAAATCCATCTTCTCTTAACCATTTATAAAAAATCTCTTTTAAATTTTCTATTGAATAATCTTCAAATTTTATTTCAAATGCAAATCTGCTCTTTAAACCCAGGTTGCTTGCCAAGAGTTCTTTCATCTCATCTTCATAGCCGGCCATTATTACAACCATTCTATCAGGATTGTTTTCCATTTCCGTTAAAAGCGTCTGAAGGGCAAGCATACCGTTTTCACTACCGTTTACAAATCCGTAGGCTTCATCTACAAACAGTATTCCACCGGTAGCCTCTTCAATTTTTTGCATCATTTTTCTGACAGATACATTTCTCCATCCCGACACAATATCTGTAGGCTTTACTTCTATGACCTTCCTTTTCTCTGTCAAGCCCATTGAAAAAAACAAATCACCCATTTTTCTTGCCACAGTTGTTTTTCCTGTTCCGGGATTACCTGTAAACAACATATGAAGAGGTCTTTTTCTTTTATCACCTTTCTTTTTATCTTCTTTTTTACCTTCTCGCTTAGCTTTTTCGCTTTTATCGTATAATAACCCGGTATATATGCCTCTTACGGTTTCTGAAACTTTATTCAGTCCTACCAAATCATCCAGTGATCTTAAAATCATCTCCGGAGTTTGAACATCTGAATTATACTTTGGTATGCAATCCGACGCTATGATTTTTTCATCTCTGATCTTAGCATAGTAAAGAGAATATATACGATTTCTTAAATCTACAGCAAATCTATCGCCCTTCAGCTCTGCTTCATCATAGACAGCATCCATATACTTTTTCAATTCAGTTTCAAAATCTTCTGAAAATTCAAAGGTTTTATCTTCCTTTAACAATACCAGACATCTATTATATACCTGTTCCTTCGTCATAGGAATAACTCTTACATGATGACGGAAGGTTCTGTAATATAGCTCCGTATTTTTTCTAAAGCTTTCCCATACATACTGATTTGTTACAATAACAAAAGAAATCTCCGGTTTTGCTTGTGCAGTATCCACTATCAGTTTCCACAACCGATTAAACGTTTTTCCGATTTCAATTTGTTCAATCATTGCATTTCCTGTAGAAGCTGTTTCAAAATCAAGCTCCGGATGCGCAGTAAAGCTTTTTATGCAAATTATATTTTTATCATCTACGCCCTGTAAAAGATCATCAACTGATTCTCTGTTTATGTTGCGTGTTTTCCATTTGTCACTATCCAGAATTGTATATTTTTTATCATCACCTGTGATCGCCTTTGCAAGCTCTGCGATAATTGAATCAGAAAAATCCGCTTCATCAATAGATAAAATAAGATTACTGTATGGAAAAATTGTTCCGTTTTTTGTATTAATATCATTATTTATCTGAAGTTTTCCGATAACAAACTCATCTATCCTTTTTTTACCTTCATCTGACAGATTAAAATCAATTCTATCCTGACTTTCATGCAATGAATTTAATCTGGTGATTATTCTATTTTTTCTTGCCTCGTTACGATCTATATGTATGGTTTTACTTTCATAATCCGGATTTAATTTATACTCATAATCTTCTGTTTTATCTGAAAACAATTTATCAAATAAATCCATTACCGAATCAAGCACGCCGGGCAGAATCTTTTCCTCTTTAAAATCATTTTCATATAATCTTCTTAATATAAATCCATAGCTGTTGCTAATATAATAATCTACCGTTTCATCAATAGTTTCTGCATCACTCATCAATTTAATAAAAGCATCATTTTCTTTCATCCATGCTTTTTGCAATTTTGTTCCTTTAAAATAATAGTCAACAAAGAACCTTTTATTATCCTTTTTATTCCAAAAATTCAAATTATCAATATAATTGCAACGGACGAATTCGGCAAACTCCTCCTGATTGTAGAAATCTGCTACTAAACTTTGCGCCTCCGAAATAGCATATATATTTTTATTGGCCATATGAATTTCCGAATTCAGCATATTATAAACATCAGACAAAATTATCCATAAAACATCATCATTGTTCCATAAGGATTTATCAATCATATTTACATCGTCTATACCGTCGTCCGGTAAACTTTTAAGTATAGCTTTTGCAATTCTTGACAACTCATAAGAATTAACAGGATATACATTATGAACCATTTCAACCAATCTATCTATCGCTCTTCTTTGATACAAATTTATTCTATCAACATTTATCATTTCAATTTCATTGATAACCTTAGCAGTTAAAGATCCGTTCATATTATAAAATTCACATAATTCAAACAAATCAATATCTTTTCCCGAATCCGGATAAAGATAGTTAAATAAAACAACAGAAATTATACACTCAGTTATTAAACACTGCGCATCATAACTTAATTCATCTATATGGCTTAAATCATTCTGATAGTTAGAGTAGTATTCTCTTACCTCATCTTTAGCATACTTATCGGCAGGCTTTTGAGCATCAAATTCGTCTCTATTGTATATATATACATTTCTTTCAAGAATATCAACATATGACATTCCACCCATCAACAAACCATATGTCAAATCATTTACATAATAACTGCTTCCCAGACATAAACCTATTCTTTTTAATGCTGTAGCAAGCAGAATTTCATTTTTATTGAGTACGTACTTATTTCCCACATATGATTCAATCACAGAAAAATACTTGATTAAGTTTTTCAATTCAAAATATAAAGATAATAAATACTCATCCTTTTCTCTATCAGTACCATTACTGTTAGAATCCTGTAAACTTTTCTCTGAATCAACCATACTTACAGCCTTCAAAATTATGTTCTTTATTAAGCTCTTTTGTTTATCAATTGATTTACTCATTTTTTCCTCCGTATAGATTGTAATTTTCCTTCAACAAATTCAAGTACGTATCCTTCCCCGTTTTTCACCTGAAAATCAAAGAAGTCTTTATCTGTAAGATTGCTTAAAACAGCCATGATTGTTCCACCATGAACAACTGCCGCAGCTTTTAATTCCTTTGAAGATTTTTCCTCTTTAAACAAAGGATAGTTTTTTTCAAATTCCGAACCGACAAACAGATTGTGCTTTACCATGTAAAGCTCACAAACACCTAAACATTTTTCAAGGCCTATTAAGGATCTGTTAATGAATGAATAAAGCATCTCTCCATCAGGTATTTCACCTTTACATCCCGAATCAACCCAGGCTTTGTATGAAGGATTATCAGCAAGTTCCTTATAATCCTTTCCCTCAAATTGTCCGAAATTGATTTCCTTCCATTCATTTATTACTTTTACGGTCTGATTTGGAAATAATATATCTGCAGTTTCTTTACACCTTAACATCGGACTTGCAAAAATCAAATCATATCTTCCGTAAATGTTTTTCTTTTCCTCTATCTCTTTAATACCTTTTTCAGAAAGAGCCTCATCAGTCCAGCCGATATATTTTTTTTCATCATTAAGTCTTGTACTGCCATGACGTATCAAAGTTAAAACTATTTTTTCTTTTACAGAATCATCCATATTAAGCTATCCCCCATCACTCTAAAATATAGTCTTTCCTGTCAATATTGGTACCTTAATAAAAAATTATTTTATCCTTTGTCCTACCCCACAGGTTACCCTTATAACCTCATCAGCATTTTGAGCAAGCATACACTGAAACCTGCCTGTTTTTTCCCTATAAATTCTTTCATTTTTATCGATAGGAACAATTCCGTTTCCTACCTCATCGGTTATGATTATAACATTATTAAATTTACTGAGTATATTTCCCAACAGTTCTTCCGGATCTTTTCCATCGTCCAATTCCTTTTTTATCAGACTGTTTATATTATTTAATATAATCTGTCTGTCTGAAAATAAACCGTCAGAATATCTTTCAAGCTCTGCTATATCCTCTACTTCAAAATCAAAAATATCATCTCCCCCTGTCTGATATTTTTCTTTCACGTATTCAAGCTTTCCCTGTGCATAACCACCGATAACTAAAATCATTTATTCTTATATTCTCCTTATATCCTTACCGTCTTACTTATCTTTCTTCAAAAAGATAAATTATTGATCATAACAACCCAATACCAACAGGCAGATTAGATAGCCAAAAGCCATATGCTGCAACTACTATAGTTAAAATAACTTCGAGACATACAACAAAATATCCGGCAGTATCTCCGGTTATCCCACCAAGCTCTTTTTTAGTCTTCCACCAATAATATATAATATAAACTATTGACGCCACTGCGACAAGTATACTTAAAATTGAATTACACAAAAACATATATCCAAAACAGATTATAAGTTCTATTAAAAGAACAGCTTTTACAAAGCCTTTTTTTGAGTCAGCGCTGTCAGAAAATGTATGAAGCATGCCATCTTCCTTTGCCCCCTTAAAAGCCAAAGCCAAAAATGCACTTAAAATTCTTGAAAGTACAAATATACCTGCAAACACTCCAAATATCTCATCCATAAAAAAATCATTATCACCAAAAAATGAAAACGCTCCCATAAAGCAAAGTCCCCATGCTGCAAGCATAATAACAGAAAATGCACCGATATGTGCATCCTGCATTATCTTAAGCTTTTCCTCTTTGCTTTTATACGATTTAAACGCATCCATGGTGTCCATAAATCCATCTATATGAAAGCCTCCTGTCACAATAACAGGTATTGCAGTACCTATACAGGTATAAGTTAAAGTACCAATACCAAAGTACAAGCAAATATAATTCCACAGATATAAAAGTCCGCCGATAACTACTCCCACAAAAGGGAAAAAGATAAAATGATATCTCATATCTTTTTCCTCCCACTTAAACTGTGGCATAGGTATCTTGGAATATATTGAAAATGCTATGCAAAATGCTTTTATTATTTCCATTTCTTTATCCTTTATTTATTAATTATCTTCATTACCAATTTCAATAATATAATTAAATATTTTGCTTATTATTAATCTACTTTATCCTGATTGGAATTCCTGCAAACACTTCTTATTAATCTACTTTATCCTGACCGGAATACCTGCAACCACTTCCCAGACCTCATCGGATATTTCGGCAAGAAAAACATTTATATCTCCTAAAGTCTTTATGTATTTCATAGTTTCATCATCATATATGTTACCGTCTTCAAATACATTGTTTGAAACAATTATAAGATTGTTACAGGAATCCTTAAGCTTAATAATTTCATCTTTTATTTTATTAAATACTCCCTCGTATTTATCAAAAGATTTTTCTTCACTTACTTTTTTATCATATATAGAAGGGTCACTTATTGCATCAGAAAACATCTCATTTGCCACCACGTTAGACATACACTCTAGCAATATATCACTTTTTGCTTCTCTTAATTCTAAAGCTATGTTTCCTAAATCTTTCGGCTGTTCAATAGTCGTAAAACCTTTTCCTGCTCTTTGCATACGATGTCTTTTAATACGTTCTTCATCTTCAGCATCATAAACCTGCATGGTTGCAAGATAATATAGTGGTATACCACTTTTATTTAATTCAGTTATCTTCTTTTCGGCAAATGCAGACTTACCGCTTCCGCTTCCGCCATAAACCAAAATCATCATACAAATCTCTTATACGCCTCAATACTTATATCATCAAATGTTGTCTGTTCGTTATAAAGTGAAAGTGCCATATCAAGCAAGGAAAACATCATTACCGCACCTGTACCCTCGCCAAGAGCAAGCTCTCCATATATCACCGGTTTAAGCTTAAGTTCATCAATAATATACCCCATAGCCGGTTCCTTGCCCATATGCGAAGCAAATATAAATTTGTTAATTTCAGGAAAGAGTCTGACTGCAACAAGTGCCGCAACAGCACTTATAACACCATCAAGAACTACAGGAATATGATAAACCGCTCCACCGATTATAACTCCTGCAAGACCCGCTATATCAAGACCACCAACCGTCTGAAGTATGGTAAGTACATCCGTATCAGATTTTAATAGCTCATATTTATTTAAAGCATCATTAATTACTTTTTTCTTTTTTTCAAGACCTTCATCACTTAATCCTGCACCACGTCCGACAAGCTCTTTTTCATCACATTTAAGAAGCGCCGCAGCAACAGCACTGCTTGTGGTTGTGTTGCCGATTCCCATCTCGCCTGTTCCGATTACAGCATATCCCTCATGCTTTAAGTCAGCCACCATATCCATTCCTGTCTGTATGGCAAGATACATTTCCTCTTTTGTCATGGCAGGCTCTTTGACAAAATTCCTAGTACCCATCGAAACCTTCCTGTCAAGCACACCGGGTATTATTTCGTCCGACTTTATACCTATATCAACAGGTATAATTTTAGTATTATTAACTGCTGCCATCCTGCATACCGATGATTTATTTTCACCCATAGCCCCGGCAACCGCTAAAGTGACCTCATAGCCACTCTGACTTATACCCTCTTCAACTACACCGTTATCCGCACACATAACGATAATTGCTTTTTTTCCAAGATTTAATTTATCTGTTTTTAATATGCTTCCCATCCTTGCCGTTATATCTTCAAATACGCCGAGACTGTCAAGCGGCTTGGCTGCATTATCCCAACGTTTTTTTACAGAAGCATAATATGTACTGTCAGGCAGAGTAATATTGAATTTTCCGGTTAAAACATCTTCAAATAAATATTTATTCATATTTCTAAATTCCCAGTTCATCATGAAAATACTTTAATGTAGAAAAAGAGTATCATTTGTTAATTTTAATATTTTAATCATTAATCAACAACTACGCCTTCAAATCCTTTTTGGTATACTTCACATATGCTATAACAATACCTACAACCATAAATACCATACCGATTAAAAGGTACATAACATTTATTGATTTATCATTAATTATGTCCGAACCGTCAGTGTAACCGTAAGGTGTAATATACTTTAAAAAATCAGCCTTATCGGATATGTTAGCAATCAGATTCAGGAAATAAAAAGCAGCCGTTATTCCGATTCCTATACCTATCCCGGAACTGCTTATATACGCAGAGATTCCAAAGCATATTCCACCTATTTCAAGCTGCATCATAAGCTGCGCAAAATGATACAAAAGAATCTCTGTCCAAATAATCTTCTCTCCTATTGCAGCCATCGATAAAACGGCAAGGCAAAGGATGATAATATTCATCAAAACAATCATAATAAAAACAGATATAAGCTTTTCGGTTATAACCTTTTTTCTTGATACCGGATGCGTAAATAAAAACTCCGCAGTTCTTTCCTTTTCTTCCTTCATAAGCGCTGTCACTCCCGATATCGCAGCAAAGAAGGCTCCGCCTATACCAAGTATATTTCCGCACTCAACAGCATAAAACCCGATAAGTGTTCCGAAGTTTAATTTATCCATACCAAAGGCAGATGAAAATGTACCCATAGATGCAAATACCTTTGTTGCCTCATCCATTTCATTTTTCATCTCAGGATATAAGAATATACAAGCCAGAATAAAAAATCCTATAGCTGCTGTCCATATAATAAATGCACCCTTGTTTTGTTTTAACTCATGCTTTAAAATAATCATTCTCCACTTGTCTCCCCACAGTTTTCTAAATTCTTTTATTTTTTACTTCATATAAGTAAAAATCAAAAATTCATATTTAATCACTCACATAACTTACGCTTCATAATAATTCATAAAAATTTCTTCCAAGGTCGGTTCTGTTATCGTAAGGTCTTTTATTTCACTTTCTGACATAAGCCTAAGAAGCTTCTTTATATCACCCGTATATAAAAAGCTTGTTGTTCCCTCGTTTTGCTGTAAATCCGAAACACCCTTAAGAGTCGTTGTATCAAAAGTACCTGAAAATGTTATTTTTTTAGCTCCAGTTTCTTCAAGCTTTTCAACCTTATCGGATACAATAATTCTTCCGTCTTTTATAAATGCTGCCGTATGGCAATAACTTTGCACCTCCGAAAGAATATGTGAGGATAAGAATACTGTTGAACCGTTACTGTTTTCTTCAGAAAGTATCTTGAAAAATTCCTTTTGCATAAGGGGATCAAGGCCCGAGGTTGGTTCATCCAATATCAAAAGCTTAGGCTGATGCTGTATGGCACAGATTATTCCGACCTTCTTTCTGTTACCAAGTGAAAGTGCATCCACCTTTTTGGATGTATCAAGATTTAATCTTTCGCACAGCTCCTCTGCTTTTTTGGAACAATCCTTTTTCCTCATATCAACAGAAAGCTTAATAACCTCTTTAACGGTCATTTTGTTGTAAAAGTTGATTTCAGAAGGGAGATATCCTATGCTGTCAAGGATTTTATCATGGTCACCTACTATATCCATATCGAATATTGAAGCCTCGCCGGATGTAGGTGCGATGAGTCCAAGCAATGTTCTTATAGTAGTTGATTTGCCTGCACCGTTTGGTCCGATAAAGCCAAAAAAATCCCCCTCATCCACAGACAAATTCAAATTCTCAATACCAATTATGTCCCCGTATTTTTTTTTCAGATTATTCGTCGTAATTGCTTTCATATAATATACTCTCCCCGATAAATAATATCTGATAATAATAACAGCTATATTTTATCATAAAGCAATATTATTTAAAACAAAAAAGTGACAAGGTGCCAGGCATTCTGTCACATTAAATTAATTTATCATTTACTGTCCGCTTAATGATATGTATAATATACATAGAGGTGAACGAAAATGATAACAGTTAATCTATATTATACAGGTAAAAACGGCAGTGCCCGAAAGTTTGCCGAAGAGATGGAACGCAGCAAAACGGCGGATATGATTCGTGCCGAAAAGGGAAATATTCGATATGAGTATTTTTTTCCTATGAATGATCCGGAGACAGTTTTATTGATTGATGCCTGGGAGAGTCAGGAAGCCATTGATGCTCACCATGCCTCACCTATGATGCAGACGATATCAAAGCTGCGCGAAAAATACGACTTGCATATGAAGGTTGAAAGATATGTTTCTGATGATATGCCAAAATCTGATGAAGGGTTTATACGGACATAATCTCATAAACCTTATCCATATCCATAAACTCTCTTAAGGTATCTGCAAGTTTGTCATATTCCGCTTCCTTAATATCCTTATAGCTCTTTATATCAATATTTTCAAGATTTACATTTTTTCTTTCTGCCAATGCCTTTATGATTGTTTCTGCTATATCACCTTTATCAAATATTCCATGTACATAAGTTCCGTAAACATTTTCCTTTTGAACCACAGGGCTATATGTATTATCTGTAGTGTCCATATTATCTGCACTCTCAGAAACGCCCATATGTATTTCATAGCCTTCAAATTCTTTTTCTGATAATGCTTCAAATAAACCTGTCAGCTTTCCAATCCTTCCGCTTATCTGCTTACGTGTTTTTTCCTCACAGATATGCGTATCTATCAGAAGAAGTCCCATACCTTCTATGCATCCGCCTTCTTCATTTCCTTCCTCGTCGTAAATCATATAGCCAAGCATCTGATAACCGCCACAGATTCCAAAAACCGGTGTAGATGAATATGATCTTTCTTCATACTCTTTGTTACCATCCATACCCGCCAGATCTAAACAAACATTTTTTTCATCTGCTAACTTCTTAATCTTAGCTTCAAATCCGCTTTCTCTTAGCCACCTCATATCCCCAATTGTATTCTTACTTCCGGGAAGAATTATCATATCAGGATTACCAAGTGAATTTACATCATTCACATAGCGTAGATTAATTATGTCCGTCTGTTCAAATACATTAAAATCCGTAAAATTAGATATATGAGGAAGTCTGATAACAGCTATATCAAGCTTAAACTCTCCATCATTTTCATTATTTATCAAGCTTAAATTACTATTGTTTTTACATGCTTTTACACTTTTATCGAATCTATTTTTATTTACTCTTTTTCCATCAAATCGTTCCGTCAGGCTGTCCTCGTCATCAAGGTTAAGACTCATATACGGCACTACTCCGACAACATCAACATTACCTTTTTCCGAAAGCATCTCTATACCCGGATCAAGTATTGTCTTATCACCACGGAACTTATTTATAACAAGACCCTTAACGCGTGCCCTCTCATCCTCCTCTAAAAGCATAAGCGTACCAAGAAGCTGTGCAAACACACCGCCCCTGTCTATATCACCCACAAGGATAACAGGAGCATCTGCAAGCTTTGCCATGCCCATATTTACGATATCATTTTCCTTAAGGTTAATCTCTGCCGGACTTCCCGCACCCTCGATTACGATAATGTCATACTCCTTATCAAGCTTCTCATATGCCTTCATAATTTCTGGCACTAATTTTTTCTTATACTCAAAATACTCTCTGGCCTTCATATTGCCTATTACTTCACCATTTACAATAACCTGAGAACCTAAGTCACTTGTCGGCTTAAGAAGTATAGGATTCATAGCCACATCAGGCGCAATTCCTGCTGCCTCCGCCTGCATAACCTGTGCACGTCCCATCTCAAGACCATCGGCAGTTATATATGAATTAAGCGCCATATTTTGCGACTTAAATGGACACACCTTATAACCATCCTGCTTAAATATTCTGCAAAGTCCTGCCACTATTAAGCTTTTTCCCACATTTGACATGGTTCCCTGAACCATAATAACCTTAGCCATAGATACCCCTTAATCTAATCCGTTAAAATCTTAATCAACTTACCATAACAGTTACATAACCTATTCGTTGAAATTCACCTAAAGAAAACAGCTTAATTCTATCTTATTCATAGAAATCCACCTTTGAAAAATACATCTTAAACGCATCTTCATCTATATCAAATAAATCCATAATTATATTCTTCTTAAACACCTCTTTAGGCGTACCGTAGCCGGAGATATTTTCGCCCTTTACGCAAAGCACCTTGTCAGATATCTTGCCTGCCAGTTCTATCTCGTGAAGGGATAAGATGACAGCCACCTTTTCTATTTTAGCCATCCTCTTTAAGACCTCCAAAAGCTCTATCTTATACTTTATATCAAGGTATGAGGTCGGCTCATCCAAAACCAGTACTTCGGGTTTTTGACATATAGCCCTTGCCAGAAGTACGCGCTGCTTTTGTCCGTCACTCAGCTTTTGAAAATCCCTGTCCTTAAGCGAGAGTATTCCGACCATCTCCATTGACTCAAAAATTACTTTCTCATCCTCTTTACTTAAGATTCCCATTTTACCTGTATAAGGATATCTTCCCAGTGCTACTACATCATAGCATGTAAGAAGCTCCGGTCTCACACGCTCAGTCAAAAGTACGGAAACTTTTTTTGCCATATCCTTGTAATTAATATCCTTTAAATCATTTTCACCGATAAAAACCGTGCCGGAAACCACCTCAAGCTGTCTGGTTATACTTTTCAAAATTGTAGACTTTCCTGAACCGTTAGGCCCGATAAGCGTAAGAATCTCACCCTTGCTTACACCAAACTCTATATCCTTTATAATTGGCTTGCCATTATATCCGACTGAAAGTTTCGATGTTTTTAAATAATAATCCATTTCCTACTCCCTCTTGCTGCCCTTAATCAGCATCGCAATAACTATAGGTGCACCAAATACCGCCGTAACAGTGCTTATATTAAGCTCCGTTGGTGAAAATGCAGTCCTAGCTATAAGGTCACATACCATACAGAATATACTTCCCCCTATAAAGCATGCCGGTATGACAATTATCGGCTTGGATGTACGAAGCCCTCTTTTTATAAGATGAGGCACCGCGATACCGACAAAGGATATAGGACCGGCAAAGGCTGTAACGCATGCCGAAAGAACGCTCGACAAAAGAATAAGCACAACCCTGAACACCCTTATATTTACACCAACACTTTTTGCATAAGCCTCTCCAAGTAAAAATGCGCTTATCGGCTTTGCAAGTATAAATATGATAATTGATGTAATCGTTACTATAATAAATGCAATAAAAACATCACGCCAGTTAGATGCCGAAAAACTTCCGAGCGACCAGCCGTGAAGATTGATAATATCAGAATCACTTGCAAATGTTATGATAAAATCCGTAATAGCTGAGCATATGTAATTAATCATTATACCGCCGATTATAAGAACCGACATGGACTTAATGTATCTGGATAAAACAAGAATAAATGCTATCGAAAGCATAGAACCGGCAAATGCCGCAATTACAAGAGAAATGGATGAAACTCTTCCGAATTTCTCAAGAAAGAAAACAAGGGTAAGAGCAACCACCATCTTGGCACCCGAAGAGATACCAAGAATATAAGGACCCGCAATAGGATTATTGAAAAATATCTGAAGCAAAAGTCCCGACAAAGAAAGCGCTCCTCCTAAAATCGCAGCCATACAAATCCTCGGAAGTCTTATATGCCAGATAATATTATAATAACCCTTCTCTCCCTCTCTCAAAAAAATAATCTTAAAAATCTCCGGTACGGAAATATCAACCGAACCGATATTAATATTCAAAATTGTAATAATAACAAACAAAACAAACATGAAAAAAAAGAATAAGGTATATCTCATTCTGTTGCCTGAATTATTAATCTCAATATCATTCAAATCTCTCTTTTTTTTCATGTCTTTTTTCTCCAAATTACATATAATAATCAAACATATTATATACTTTATCACTGTGTAAATCAAATTGAGTGTGTTTGCGTTGAAACTTGTCTACACACTCAATTTGTCATAGAAAAACTCAATGTATCCTGTAAAGGAATTCAAGCGTTTCAGCATCATCATCAGTCAAAACGGTATGGAAATCTCCGATTATATTTCCTATAACATCCGTAGCCTGAAACATATTTTTTTCCGTACACCACACATTGTCATTTTTAACTGCCTTAAACTCTGCAAAAAGCGCATTTTTATCTATTAATTCATCTATACTGTGAAGTGGATTATCAATTGTTGCATTATATATAAGATAGTCAACATCCTTCGCAGTATTATAAAACTCTTCCATAGTAATATTTGTACTTGATGATGCCTTTTCATCATCAGCCCCAAGGTCATCAAATATGTAATCTCCGCCTGCTATCTCAATCATCTTTGGTATGTAATCAGAGGTCTTTCGCACGACAACAGATCCGGATTCATTTATATAAAAATATGCGACAGTCTTACCTGTGCTTTCATAATCCGAAAGCTCCTCAACATATTTTTTCTGCTCAGCAAAAAATGCATCTGCTTCATCCTGTCTGTCTGTTATCTCTGCATAAACCTTTATCCATTCGCTTCTTGCAAGAGGATGATCCTCATAGCTTGAGCAGTCGATAAAAACCGTAATCCCAAGCTCCTCCAATTTTTCCTGAACTTCAGGAGTATGAAGAATCATTGTATTTTCTATTGCAAGCTTACATTCATCATCCATCAGATATTCATAATCAGGCTCCGAATACTTACCTGCAAATACAATCCTTTCCTCCTCCATAGCTTCCGTAACAGCATCTATATGCCAGTCTTCGGCATTAAGAGATGTGGTTCCTACCATATCAAGTGCATCCATAGCATTAAATAATGCCATAGTTGAGGTTGAAGCAAGATATATATCAGAAACAGGCTTTTTAATTATATAATAATCCTTTGCACCCTCAGGCACATCCTTACCCTCCGGCACAAGAAGATAATTTCTTCCGTCACTTACACTGATAAGAGAATAACCTTCCTCATATCTGTAAATTGTAAAACACTCCGCATAATCAAGCGAAACGACTTCTTTAAAATGAAGCCCCTCTATCAAAGGGGCTTCTTCATTAATTGCATCTGTGTCACTGCTAACTTCGTTATTAGATTTTTTATTTGCTCCACAGCCTGTCAGCATAAATGAAAATATCAACAGAATGCAAAGCAATAAATTTATATTTCCTGTCTTTTTACTTGTCATTTTTAATTTCCTATAATTAATATGAATATTTCATTTTTATAATTTAAATTATAATATATCAAGTTTAAAATTCTAATTGTTACTTAATTGTCGTCGAATCAAAATAAAGTGTATATTCTATCTCATGAGGCTCACTCATAGCAGTTGTATCTGCTATAACCTTCATATTCTTATCAAATATAGTTACAGGTATCTCAAATACAGAATTACCCTCTGTATTAACAGGCAGATATTTCTCCCCGTTTACAACCATGTAATCATAATTAGGGCTGCTCCAAACGATAGTTGCGATACATTCTCCGTTTTCTACCTTAATGTCAGCCGGCGAATCAACACTTGCCTTACCTGAACCGCCTGCAAGACTTACCTCTACAGAATAAGTTCCGTCTGAAAGTCCAAGAGAATCAACTGTTGTAAATACACCCTCCTTAAAGGCATCTATAGGAAGTGAATCCACACGGAAAAGTATGGTTCTGTCGTACCATTTTTCCTTATTCTTACTGTATGCAGCACAAGGTATACCCTCATCTAAAGCTTCTACAGGAAACTCAAAACTATGTGAACCGTCCTCCGCTTCATCAAACGGGATGTAATCTGCTTCATCTGCATCTACCGCTTCCAATCCTGTTCCCGGATAGAGATAAAGATAGCTTGTTCCGCTCATATGCATGGTTGCAGTCATCTTACCGTCTGCTACAGTCAATTCACAGCTTACAATCTTAAACATAGAAGAGCTGGAAGAAACAGTAACATCATATACACCATCATTAACCTGATCTGCATATACAGGCACCATACCCTCTTCAACAACCTCATCAATAGTTGTCATCTCTGAAGCATCGGCAACCTTATCCGAAGAATCCGATGCAGTAGCCTCTTCGGTATCAGCTTCGGTTTCTGCTGCCGCATCCCCTATTGTAGCCTCCTCTGTAATTTCTGTCTCGCTTACAGCAGTTGTATCATCCTTCTTATTATTACCACAACCTGTCAAACCCAGTGTTATAAAACATGATACAATAGCAGCCTTACTAAAAAACTTTTTCATAATTTTCTTCCTCTTATAATTTAAAAATTATTATAGCAACCACACCATAGTTGACATATAATATGTAAAACTATGATGTGGTTGCTATACAAATTAGTTAAGCTTATCTATAGCCTCCTGGGCATGCTGGATATAAAGTTTCTGGATATCAGAAAACTCACCAAGACCTCTTAATACACATACAACCTCATAGCCCTCTGCTTCAAAGGCTGACTTCCATGAATCCTCATCATCACCGGCCATATCATTGTTAGCATGGTCACCTGCTACAACCATAAGAGGCTCAAGAACTACTCTTTCGTATTCACCCTCGCCTACTGCCGCAATTAAATCCTCAAGACTTGGCTCTGCCTCAACAGTACCGATGAAGTAATTCTCATAACCGAGTTCATCTATAATCTCCTGCATATGAGCATATACACCGTTTGAATCAGCCTCGGTACCATGTCCCATAAAGCAGATTGCAGTCTTACCGTCATCATACTCACTTGTTGCTGCAACTATAGCCTCTGCAACAGCCTTAAAATCTTCATCTGTAGTAAGAAGCGGCTCACCTATGCTAATCTGATCAAAAGCATCTGCATACTGACTGATTTCGTCAACCAAATCATTATACTCATAACCACTCATAAGATGTGTAGGCTGAACAACAAGTGTCTTAACACCATTTGCAACAGCTCTGTCAAGAGCCTCACCTACATTATCTATAACCTCACCGTCACGACTCTTTACATGGTCGATTATAATCTGACTTGTAAAACCTCTACGTACACTGTAATCCTTAAATTCATCCGCAAGAGCTCCCTCGATAGCACCGATTGTAAGTCTTCTACTATCATTAAAGCTTGTACCAAAGCTTACAACCAAAAGCTCTGATTCACCTATATCATCCTGATTCAAAGGATTATCAAGACTTGCATCACCTGTAGTGTAATCCTCCTCATCTTCCTCTTCTGCCTCTTCAGCAGCTTCCTCTGTTGCCTCTTTGGTTGCTTCTTCAGTAGCATCCTCTGTAACTGCCTCTGTTGTTGTCTCCTCTGCTGTGGTAGTCTCCTTGTCAGACTCATCCTTTCCACAGCCTGCTGCGAGTACCATACAACCTGCAAGTGCAAGTACCAAAAGTTTCTTTCTCATAATAACATTTCCTCCTTTAATGTGATACAAAACAAGTACGAAAATAAAATCCACTCTTATCCGTTTGTTTTCCCGTTATTATACTTCACAGAAAAATCCTCCATAAAGTAAAATAGTCTTCCACATAAGCGTAAAAGACATTAAAAGAAGAACCCGAAATAATTCGTGTTTTAACGGTACGATTAATGCCTCGTAATCCGGGATTTTATCCCTGTACCCTAAATAATCGGCAGGTTTCCTGGCTTAAGCATCCTCATACAAGATATACCTTCCCAATAAATAAATTATCAGTGGCTGCAAAAATATGCTGTTGACACATATAATTGCACATATCCCATACTCCTCTAATACAGTGACGAGATCGTGCAGGATTCACACCTGCTTCCCTTTTAACGTCAAGACCTTTCATATGCAGCATCAATATTTAAAATGAAATAAGCATAATCTTCGTCTATCGGCACCGACTACCGCATGTATCTAATTTTCATTCGCATATATTAGCACAATTTATTACATAAATCAATCTTTTTGGACAGAATAAATTTTCATCATATTTTATAACCGAAATAAAACCCCGACAATTATAACTGTCAGGGTTCATTGCTTATACTATTCAACCTTCCTACCTGAAGCTACCTCAAAATGATATTTCGCAATTCCAAGGTCCACCTTAACGCAAGGTCCTCTGCCTGATACTACAGCCACAGGCTTGCCATCCTTAATGCCAAATTTAAACTTCTGTTGATTGACTGCTGTAGGTGCAAGAAGAGCTGCCTTAACACCTTTTTCGAACCAATCCGGCATATCACCTTTAGAAGCTACAACCTCTTCTATGCTCTTGCTTTTTCTTTCCACGCCATCAGTTTCACCATATCCAAAAGCTATAACAACGCATAACCTGTCACCATCATCAAGCATCTTTCTGACCTTACCTCTGCTAAATGTAAGCGCTGCCCAGCAGGTATTAAGTCCAAGAGTCTGTGCATATAAAGCTATTTTTTCTCCATAGTAACCGCATTTTTCATCATTATCCGTATTTTTATCTCCTGCCATTATGATGAGATTATTCGCATTTTTAAAATTACCGTAATGAGCAAGCTTTGAGTCAAATATCTCCGGATCGTCATATACAACCTTTATCGAAAGACCGCTTTCATTTTTACACTCCTCAACAAAGGCATCAAGTTTTGTTCTTACATCCTCTGCAACAGGTTCATCCTTATAGGATCTTACCGAATGTCTTTTTTCAATTGCTTCTAAAATATCCATGCCCAATTCTCCTTTTTTATTATCTTATTACTCTGTCCTAAGTGCCGCCACCGGATCGCTCTTTGCAGCCTTTCGTGATGGTATTATGCCACCGATTAATGTAAGTATCACAGATAGCAATATCAATGATACTCCTCCAAAAAATGGAAGTGCCGCCCTTATAGGCTGATCCGTAAATGATGCGATAATATGATTTATAGGAACTATCAGTATAAGTGTCACAATTATACCCATGATACCCGCAAGTAAACCTATTATAAATGTGTCTTCGTTAAATACCTGGGATATATTATGCTTTGATGCACCAATAGCCCTTAAAATACCTATTTCCTTACGTCTTTCCAATACGCTTATATATGTGATAACACCTATCATAATGGATGAAACCACAAGAGATATGGATACAAATGCAATAAGTACATATGTAATAGCATTGGTAATATCCGTCACCGAACTCATAAGGGTACCGACTATGTCAGTATATGCTATAACCTTATCTTCATCCTCTATCCTCATTCGCTCATTGTATCCATCCAATATTTCCTTGATTTTCTCCTTACTCTCAAAATCAATAGGATATATAATGATTGAGCTTGGTTTTTCTCTTTCAACATAAGAAAGCTTTCTTAAATTACCTTCATAAGTAGCTGTTTCTTTTGAAAGCATTGCAGTAAAAAGCTCACTCATCTCCTGCTCGGACATATTTAATGTAATAGCCTCTGCAAATGCTTCCTCATCAAAGGAAAAAGCATTTTCCATTTTTTCACCTATATTGCCCATAGCACTTTCCATACCGGTCTTTATTCGACTGCCAAGCACTTGCATAGCACTCTGCATCATAGTCTCCATACCTTTTGCTATCCCCATGGAAATCTCCTGTGAATAACTTCCCATAGTTTGTGCCATACGATTTTCAAGCTCTGTTGTATCCAGACTCTTTGCTACTCCATTCATAATAATTTCAGTTGCCTCAGGCGTAGCTAGATAATCAGAGAAAGACGCTAAAAGTTTGGTCGGATCCGGCATATTATTTTGAGCTGCATACGCTATATAGCCGGCATATATTTGTTGCATAAGCTTATTAGCCTGATCGTCTGAAATCGATATAGACATCAGATTGCTAAGCATACTGTTTTCAGCCTGACTTATGATTCCCTGCGCTTCCGGTGTTGCCAGATAATCTCCGATATGAGCCTGCATATCCTCAGGTGTGATATATCCGTTTGCAATAGCCCATGCCGAATATCCTGACACCAGACTTGTTCCAAGAGAAGTAAGCTCATCTGTACTTATAATCTGTTGTCCTGATGATTGAATTATTTCCCTTAAGTTTTCAGTGATTATCTGTCTTGCGGCATCGGTATTTAAATAATTACCAATAGCTGCCTGCATATTGGCATAGTTTGTCGATGGATCTTTTGCCGCATATGCTATATAACCGGACATTATCTGTTCAAACATTTCCTGTTGCGCTTCCTGCGACATATTAAACTTAACTCCACTAAGCATACCCGCAATTTCTTCATCGGAAAGCTCCGGTAAAGACAGATTAAAATCAGCCGGATTAACAACTGCAGATAAATCTGTTCCACTCATATCTAAGCCTGAGAAATCAAAAGCAAGTGCACTTTCATCTATCTTAAATGCCTCCTGCATCTTATCCTCATCGACGGAAAACATATCTTCCATACCCAACTCATCTCTATTTTCTTCTTCACCAAACTTAAGTCCTGTAAATACATTTATATCCGGATTAGCAAGCTGAGCTTTAACAATCTCACTCTTTCCGGCCTGTTCCTGAACATGTTCTGATAATGTGTAAGGATAATTAATTCCAAGCTGCAACATTGTAGTAACTGCATCTTCCTTAGGCTTAACAACTCCGACAATTGTCACATCCTCACAATCATTTAAGAGTTTCTCCATATATTCCTCATCACCGGATTTATCTGTCCATAAATTATATTTTTCATCATAAGAATATAAATCTCCGGGATTTACAAGTTTAAATGATATACCGATAAGATCCTCATATTTATATGTAGCTTCCTCTATATCTATATCAATTTCCACACCTGTTGTAAAAGCATCAACCATTTCATCAAGTTCCGTTGCATCACGTAATCCCATCGCATATGTAGCAACATCCGCCAGACCTCCACGAGATGTAAGTACGACTATGCATTCATTATAATTCTCCGGCCAATGTCCTGCCATTACATCATACTGTCCTTCATAAAGACCGCTATCCTTTGGCATTTCAAAAAACACATTGGTACTGCTTACTGAAGACAAAATACTACTCATAGTCCCAGTATTGCCAAAACCAAGAGAAGAAAATGTCAAATCCGGATTTACCTGACGTATCTTTCCATTTCCTGTCTGATAAAGAAGCGGTGACACTCCATAGGTATACTCTATAGCCCTAGTCACTTCAGACATTCCACTTTCCGGACTATCTATGAACTTTTTCAAAGATTCCAAATCATTTGAGGTAATAGTAGCAAATGCTTTGGATGCCATTTTTATTTCCTGAACCTCAACATCTTCTCTTTTCTTATCATCAGTATCATCAGTATCCTCCTCATCCGCATACTCCGGCATAAGTGAAGACAAGTCAAAGCTCTGACTGGTAATCTGCAACGGATACTCCTTTAAGGTTTCTTCTTCAACAGTTTTAATATATATATCTACACCATTTGAAAGTGATAAAATAAGTGCAATTCCGATAATACCGATTGAACCTGCAAATGCCACAAGCAAAGTTCTTGCAAGTTTGGTACGTAAATTATTAAAACTTAAAGCAAGTGCCGTGGCAAATGACATGGAGCTCTTTCCCATATTCTTATGAACTGCACCCTCATCCTTTAATTCTTCATCAGATACCGGATTAGTATCAGAAATTATTACACCATCTTTAAGTCGAACAATCCTATTAGCATATTGTTCTGCAAGCTCTGGGTTATGTGTAACCATAACTACAAGTCTATCCTTTGCCACCTCTTTTAAAAGATCCATAATCTGAACACTGGTCTCAGAATCAAGTGCACCTGTCGGCTCATCCGCAAGTAAAATCTCCGGATCATTTACCAATGCTCTCGCTATGGCAACACGCTGCATCTGTCCACCTGACATCTGGCTTGGAAGCTTATGCATATGCTCTTTAAGTCCAACCTTTATAAGTGCCTCCTCAGACCTTTTCTTTCGTTCCTTCTTTGACACGCCTGAGATAGTAAGAGCCAATTCAACATTGGCAAGTACATTTTGATGCGGAATCAGATTATAGCTTTGAAATATAAATCCAACAGCATGATTTCTGTAAGAATCCCAATCCCTGTCGGAATACTTCTTTGTAGAAATACCATTAATTATAAGATCTCCGGCATTATAACGATCCAGACCACCGATAATATTAAGCAAAGTGGTCTTACCGGAACCACTCGGACCAAGTATAGCCACAAATTCATTATCACGCAGTGAAAGACTTACATCATTTAATGCAACCTGCACTCGTCCACCGGTTTTATATTCTTTTCTAATTCCTTTAATCTGAAGCATATACTTTTCCTTTCTGTTTAATCAGCTTTATATAGCAAACCCCTTCTAAATAATTGCGCACAATTTGCTTTTGCAAAATACATTTTAACACTTAATATATTGAAAGTAAAGAATTATTATTTTATTTTACAAGAAGCTCAAGTTGTTCGTTTAAAACACCTTCATCTATGGTTCCGATCTGATAAGCTTGGATAACTCCATCTTTATCTATGAAGAAAGTCATAGGAATCGAAGAAACCGCATAAGTATAAGCCCCGTCATACTCTGTATCAAAGCCTATTGGAAAACTGAAGCCCTTATCATCAACAAAGGCTTTTGCACTTTCTACAGTATCGCGGCTTCCGTCGGTCAAATCTATAAATAGAAAATTTATATCCTCACTATACTTTTTATATGCCGTATCAAAATAAGGCATCTCCATCTGGCATGGTCCGCACCAGGTCGCCCAGAAGTTAAGAACAACCGGCTTTCCGAAATAATCCGAAAGATGAACCTCTTCCCCATCCATATTGAGGAACTTAAAATCCGGTGCAGTCGCTGCCTGCTCATCACTTCCCGAACCTGCTTCAGTCTTATCTTCCTTATTACCTTCCTTAGCTGCAGCTTCGGTTTCACTCTTACCGACAGTATTATCGTCTGTATTTTCTATTTTATTATCCTCTGTTATTTCCTCTGTCGTTGTCTCAACGGATGTCTTCTCATCCTTCTGCTTGTCCTTATAATTCTTTGAAAGATAATTATATCCGATTCCTGCACCGCCTATTACAACCACCAAAAGAAGCACTATCAAAACTGTTTTTAAATACTTATTCATAATCAACCTCCGATCGTAAATAATGCCATAAGCTTATTGAGCCATCCCATTGCCATCATTATACCCACAACGATTAAAAAACTTCCACATATAATATTTATAACCTTATAATGTCTCTTAATAAAATCAAATACATTTTTCAATTCATTTATCAAAACTGCTGATATTATAAAAGGTATTCCGACTCCAAGCGAATACACTAAAAGCAACAAAAATCCTTTTCCTGCTCCGCTTCCTGTCGATGCCATCATAAGTGCCGCACCAAGAAAGCTTCCTACACATGGCGTCACACTTATTGAAAATACAACGCCAAATAAAAATGCAGAAAAAAGACTTTTCACTTCAACATTATTTTGTTTTTGTTTTAAAAACGGAAGTCTTAAAACCTCCATAAAGGATAACCCAAGAACTATAACAATCATACCGCAGATTACATTTACAATTCTTTGATGTTTAATCAAAAGAACACCGAGAGAACCTGCAAATACTCCCATCAGGCAGAAAACAACCGTAAATCCAAGCACAAAAAAGAGTGCTCCGGGCAGAGCCTTAAATCTTCCTTTATCTCTTTTATCATCTGCCACATCATATTTTGTTTCAAAACCCTGTTCAATCGGTACCGCTCCGGCAAAGTAGCTTAAATATATGGGAAGCATGGGCAGCATACAAGGAGAAATAAAAGATATTATTCCCTCTAAAAAGGTTATCAAAAAATCCATACATACTCCTTCTTTAATTCAAAGCTCATAGCTATTTCAGATAAAAATATTATTCTATATCGGAAGCTTTTTATTCACTCTTCTGAAAAATATTAATGTAAATGTAAGTGATACAACCTCAGCTATAATAAAGCTCCACCATACATTATTGACATTTCCCGTAAGGGATAAAAGCCATGCCACCGGAATTAAAACCAAAAGCTGTCTGCATATAGATACAATCAATGAATATATACTCTGTGAAAAAGCCTGAAATACAGAACCAAGCACTATACTGCAGGCTGCAATCGGAAAATGTATAGCGATAATCCTAAGTGCCGGTACTCCTATTTCAAGCATATTATCAGAGGCATCAAATACCTTAAGCAATAGCCCCGGAATAATTTCAAATACTATTGTTCCCACTGTCATTATGCAGATAACAAGCTTTAACGCAAATTTAAGCGACTCATTAATTCTATCCTTTTTACCTGCCCCAAGGTTATATGCCAGTATAGGTATTACTCCGTTATTTACACCGAAGACCGGCATAAAGAAGAAGCTTTGGAGCTTGAAGTATGAACCAAATACCGCAGTTGCGGTATCTGAAAATTTACCTAAAATCTTATTCATGCTATAGGTCATAATCGAACCTATGGATATCATAAGAATTGACGGCACACCCACGGCATAAATTGCCTTTACAACCTCCGCCTTAGGCTTAAGTATTTTCTTAAAGGATAACCTGATATCCTTATTAAACTTAACATTCATATATACACCGAGACAGGATGCCGTTATCTGTCCAAATACGGTTGCGATTGCAGCACCGGCGATACCCATTTTAGGAAAACCAAAATAACCGAAAATAAGTATCGGATCAAATATCATATTTATAACCGCACCGGTAATCTGTGATATCATGCTGTGAAAGGTTCTTCCTGTTGACTGAAGCAGTCTTTCAAAAGTCATCTGCATAAATACACCAAGAGAAACGCAGCAGCATATAGAAGTATAGGTTATACCGTATTCCTGAATAGTTACATTATCAGTCTGTGAAATAATAAAAGGCTTTGCCAATGTAAGACCGACAATTAAAAATAACAAATAACTGAAAAACTCAAGAAGTATACCTGTATTGGCAGCCTCATCAGCCTTGTCAAAATTCTTTTCTCCAAGGGATCTTGATAAAAGCGCATTTATACCGACTGCAGTTCCCGAAGCGACAGCAAACATAACATTTTGCATAGGGAATGCAAGGGTTACCGCAGTAAGAGCCTCCTCGGAAATCCTTGATACAAACACACTGTCCACTATGTTATAAAGTGCCTGAACAAGCATGGAAACCATCATAGGAAGTGACATGCTTACAATAAGTTTTTTTACAGGCATAACACCCATTTTATTTTCTTCAGGTACTTTAATATTTTCATTTTTTAATACTAATTCTTCTTCCATTATGTAACTCTTTTCTATCTAAACTAACATTTTTAAACTGATTATTAACCTTATATCAGTTCAATTTTCGTATTATTTAATCCTCGTCATCATCAACATCTATAGCTTCTACATCAATGACCTCATTTTTATTATAAACCAGATTCTTCTTTCTACGGTTAAGCTGCATATAAATACCTACTACACCGTTATAAACAAGCACAATACCCACAATCCTTACAATAGTATTCATCGTACCAAAAGGGTTTGCAGCGATAAGAACACCCACACCTACAGTGATAAACGAAAACAAAATCGGAATTTGCCATCCGGCAGAATAAAATCTTCTGAAGGTCATCGCCTGTGCAATTCCAAAGGCACCGTATATAGCTATACCGACACCTGTTAAAACAGGGAAGATGGATATAACCAATCCACGATTAGTAAGTACAATTATTCCGGCAACTATTCCTATAATCGCTCCTATAAGCTGAAACATAACATAAGCATTTTTATCCTTTTGAGTAAGTGATGAGATAAGTGCAACCGCACCTGCCACAATAATTACAATACCCAAAGCTTTAACTGCCGTATCAAGTGTCTGACCCGGATAAAATATAAGCACAAGACCAAGTGCAACTATAATTATCAGTTTAAGAATATTGGTAAATTTTGATTTTAATTCTTCATTATTATTTTTACTCATCAAAGTTTCCTCCTTAATGTTTAAAATATTTCATTATTAATATATATTATTTATTACTTTTTTTGATAATTTCGAACATATACGCTACATTATAATGAACAATTATTATAATATCAAGTTTTTTATATAATAATCAATACAAATAATGCCCAAAAATATATTTAATAAGTCAATCGTTTTAATTGTTTTATCTTCAAAACTTTGATATTATAACTTAATGTAAAGAAAGAAGGAGGCAGAAAAATGGACTTAATAGATTTACACGTACACTCAAATGCATCAGATGGTTCCCTTACCCCAAGCGAGGTAGCAGATGAAGCTATAAGAATGGGACTTAAGGCTATCGCGCTTACAGACCATGATACGGTAGACGGAATACCTGAAATTTTGGAATATACAAAGGATAAGGACTTAGAGGTTGTTCCGGGGATAGAAGTATCCTGCTATTATAAAAAGCGCGAAATACACATACTTGGATTTTATATAGATTATGAAAATGAAGGACTTCAAAAAGAGCTTAATTTCTTAAAAGAGCAAAGAGAAAACCGTAATATAAAAATGGTTGAGCTTATGCAAAAGGATGGTATGAATATCACGATGGAAAAGCTTTTACACGGCAATCCTGACAGTGTAATTACAAGAGCTCATTTTGCCAGAGTTTTAGTGGAAGAAGGTATCTGCAAGGACAAGGAGGTTGCTTTCAGAAAATACATCGGCGTAGGCTGCAAGTACTATCTTCCAAAGCCACAGGTGCCTTGTGAAAAAGCGATGGACATATTATCAAAGTATGCAAAATGTTCATTTCTTGCTCACCCACTTTTATACCATTTTGGCTATGCACAGATTGAAGAACTTGTTGATTATTTGAAGACACTTGGGCTAAAAGGAATCGAAGCCTATCACTCTTCAAATAATTCTTACGAAAGTGATAAGCTTCGTTCAATCGCGCTTCATCATGATTTACTTATATCCGGCGGTTCGGATTTTCATGATGTAGTTAAACCTAATATCCAAATGGGTAAAGGACGCGGTGGTATGAAGATTCCTATGCGCCTTTTAGACTTAATCAAGAGCAATTAAATTATATTCTGTATTTAATTCCTTAAGTCTGTTTTCCACCCTGTAATCCGATGAAAGTATAATAATCTGGCTTGTACTGAATTTTCTTACTATATCGATGGCATTTGCAAGAAGGTTGTTCTCCAATCCGTCAAAAATGCCATCCAGGATAACAGGCATATTTTTATCAAGCATGCTTTTTGCAATTGCAAATCTGATAGAAAGATATATCTGTCTCATATCATTATCATCAAGGCTGTCAAAATCAACATATCCGCTCTGACTCATAACCATCGGTTTATTATTTTCATTTATATACAAATCATTAAATTTATTGTTTGTAAGCTTGGAAATAATATCCGAAACATTATTATTTATCATATAACTATATGATTTACTTATATCTTTTGACAAATCATTTATAGTATTTATGGCAAGGTTAATGGCATGGATTTCTTTCTTTGCTTTATCAAGTTTCGCCTCCTGGCTTTTCTTTTCCTCCTTAAGCTCATCTCTTCTTGCCATATCCTTAAGAATCATTCTTTCCTCATCAGCAAGTTCTTCCCTCTTATCAAGAAATTCTTTTGCAAATGACATATCGATTTCAACTTCTTCATAAGTCTCTGTTTTTCTTTCAAGCTCATAAATTATACGTTTAAATTCTTCCTCAGAAGGTGTTCTCACATCCTCATCAAACACACCCTTTGCATATAGTCCCTCAACTATAGTAACTATTACAAAAAGTATAGTACATATTATAAATATCTGTCTTACAGCATTATCAAAAGGTAGAATATAAACAATAGCAGCAATAATTCCTACAACAAAAATACCTGTAAGAATTATAAACCAAATTCTATCAGTCAACTTTACTTCAGGCTTATAGTCTTTCAATAAATCTGCATTTAGAAAAATATTATCTTCTGATACTTCTTCTGATTTATCTTCACTTGCAGATAAAGATTTTTCTTTTATATTATCATCTGCTTTAGCATTATCATCTGAAGTCTGTTCAGAATTTACCTTTGATTCATCAACCGATTCGGTAATTGTTTTTTTATCTGAACTTTCTTCCTCTTTTTCATCATCTTCTTTGGCAGGTCTTGATTGAATAAGTCTTCTTGCTTCTCTCTTTCTTCTGGCAGTCTCAATAGCAAGATTTTCTTCTATATCACGCATTTTTTTTCTGACACTTTTTAATCTTGCATCAACATCTTCAAAATCCTCAAGTTCAGAATCAATGATGTCAATATTGTCTGTTATGGCAGATGTATCGAATTCTTTTCTTTTTTTCTTCAAATAAAAAATACTTTTATTCAACTCAACTGAAGCTGCACCTGATACAATCATATTACTGAAATCGTGCTTGATGTAGCCTTCATAGTCATCATCCTTGTTGTCAATACATAAACCATTTACAAAATCATCTCTACAGCATTTAAACAGTCTGCCATCAAGACTATCATTTTCAATTTGTACATCTCTTCCCGAATTCAATTCAAGAACATTTGTCCTGCTGTTTTTTTTGGCAAAGCTTCTTTCAACAAAATATGTTTTATCATCATCCTTTAAATTTGCTTTTCCTGAATATACTCTGCCATCGTGCGGCTTATATGATTCAAATTTATTATTTTTTTCATTTAAGGCACAATTTGAGAAACCAAAAAGCATGGATACGATAAAATCCTTTATAGTAGATTTTCCCGAATCCTTCTTTCCGCTTATTACATTTATTCCCGGTTTTAAAACAATCTCTTTATTATTAAATTTACCAAAACTCTTAAGCAGTAATTTATTAAGATACATCTTATCCACCAATTTCTACCAATGCATCAACACCATAACGCAAGGCTTTTTTTCGTATTTCCTCATTTTCCAAAGCATCATCATTCGATAAAGTACTTATGAATTTTCCAACAATATTACTTTGATTTTCCTGCATAAGCTTATTCAAATCATAATACTCTTCTGTCCTGTTGATAATCTGATTAATATAATACTTTGACTTTAATATACTCAGGTCAATATCGACTTTGCTATCGATTTTACCCTTAAGCATAATTCTATAAATGTTTTCTTTCCCTAAAGAAAGAATCTTCTTTTCAACCACATCATTTATAGACTGATTATCCATATCACTGTCAAGTTTTATTGCAGTATTAACATAACTTCTCTTATTGCACGGAACCCACGTTATACCTGTACGGCCTTCTTCATCAACCTCACCATATATATATCCATGTTTACCGGTTTCTGTATAATCAAGAGGCTCAAGCGAACCTGAAAACGCCATTTTATTTTTTAAGATATGTTTAACCTTATGGATATATCCAAGCGCTATATAGTCAAAATCCTTTCTGGCAAGCCTTTCAGTTGAAAACGGCATATGATTTGCATCACCACCATGTCCAAGCAAAATATTATATGCTCCTTCACGGCCGGGATTTAACTTTTCCAATACTCTTTCTGTATATTCCGGTTTAGCATAACTAAAACCTGTAATACACACATTTAAATCCTCTATATATGCATTAGCAGCTTTTCCCGCCGGAAAAACTATGATATTTGATGAAAAGCCAAATTTAGAATAAGCCGAATCAACAGACATATAATCAGATGAACCTGCTATAATCACAACCTTGGTTTTATATAACTTTTTTAATTCAACATCTATTCTTCGCAATTCACTTTCGGTAGGCGGAGCATCAAATAAATCTCCTGCTATAAGCAAAAGATCAATCTGAAGTTCATCACAAACCGTAAGAACATTCTTAAAACTGTCAAATATTTCCTCGGATCTGTTGTCACTCCAAACTCTTCCTCTATCAGGTTTTCTTCCCAAATGGACATCTGAAATGTGTATAAATTTCATTTTATAAATACCTCATAATACTTTAACATAAGTACTCATATTTTAAATCTCAATCTTGTCTATTATAATACGAAATAATAAACTCTGCAAGAAAATATATAATTATATAATAGTCTTTAAGATAACAGTATTATAGATTTATTATAAACATATATATTAAATTTATTATTCATTTACTTTACTATATTTGTTTTTAGTGGCCATTCCACCTCTGATATGTCGTTCTGATTTATTAACATCAAGTATACTTCTTACCTTTTTTGCAAGCTCCATATTTAACATTGGCAATCTGTCTGCTGCATCTTTATGAGCAGTAGACTTACTTACACCAAATTCTTTGGCAGCCTGTCTTACCGTTGCATTGTTTGAAACTATGTACTCACCTATACTTAGCACTCTCTCCTCAATATAATCTCTCAAAATCAAACCTCAAAAAAACCGTTTTTACAGTTTATGCAATTAAATAATTGTGTAGTACATTTACATATGTTAAAATATTAATGATAAATTTTATTTATCCGGAGGTAGCTATGAAGAAAAAAATAATTCTTATTATTATAGCCATTTTAGTTATAGTATGTGGTGTTATTTTTGTTCTGTTTCATAAAAAAAACAAAAAAGAAGCTCCTCCTGCCAAAGCATATTTTGAAGTAAACGGTCTTTCCTTTGATTTTTCCATAGAATCCTTTGCAAGAGCAAATGAAGAAACCGGTGAGGTTGAGATTCCTACCATGGACTTTCCTGAAAACCCGGACAAGGTTGAACTTACTCTGGAACTGATTTATCAAAATCCCGAGTACCCTGCCGGCTGTGAATCCATGGCACTTACCATGCTTTTAAACTATTTTGGATATAATCTTGAAAAAAATGAAATAATAGATAACTATCTTATATATTCTGATGACAATTATATAATCGGATACAAAGGTCGTCCGGATATATCTCCCGGCGGTGGCTGCTATGCCCCTGCCCTTACCAATACCGCAAACAGATTTCTCATACAGAACAAAAGCTCATATAAGGCAAACAATATAAGCGGAACCGATTTAAAGAATCTGTTTCCGTATATCGCCAAAGGTTACCCGGTTCTTGTATGGACAACTGTCGGATTAAAGCCATGCAATAAAGCATCGTATATATACAAATACGGCGACACCAACTATACATGGGTATACAATGAGCATTGCGTAGTTTTAACCGGATACAGCATACCTGATAACACTATAACTGTCTATGATTCAATAGATGGTATTATGACTTATAATACCGATGAATTCCAAAAAATCTATGATGACATGTGGAAGATGTCCGTCGTACTTGAACCAAAGTGACACGGGGTGTGAGCCTTGTCAAAAATTTTGTATATACTTCAATTTCATGAAAAAATGTGCACGCATGGCACGTGTTACTTAACGCCATGCTTTGCACATTTTTTCATGAAATCTGATATACTACCGGTATACAACAAGGCTCACACCCATGTCGCATACTAATTCATCTGTTCAATCCGATCCGGGATTTTCTTTATGACTTGCATAAATTCATCTTCTGCTACGGCCTTTGAATAATACCAGCCCTGCATATAATGGCAGCCTATCTCTGCCAGATGCTCCTTTTGTTCCCTGGTTTCCACACCCTCTGCAACTATCATATAATTAAGTGCGTTGAGCATCCTTATAGTGTACTCAAGTGTAATGCCTGCTTTGATATTTTCAAATGCATCCCAGACGATATACTTATCAATTTTGATGATATGGAACGGCATATGGTTGATATAATCAAGATTTGAATAACCTGAACCGTAATCATCAAGTGATAAGGTAATACCATATTCTACAATCTTTTTGATATTTTCATTTACTATATCAGAACCACCTACCATGTTGGCAGTTTCTGTTATCTCGATATTAATCTGCGAAGGTTTTACCTCGTATTCTTCAAGTATATCTATAACCTTCTTATAATACTCCGGCTGCTGGAGCTGTACCGGACTTATATTTACCTCTATGTATTCGATGGAACTTTCAGAAAGTTTATTGTCACGAATAAACTTACATACCGAACGAAGTATCTGATCTCCAAGTGAAATGATAAGACCATTTTTTTCGGCTATAGGTATAAATACCTCCGGCGATATCCATCCAAGCTTTTCATCATTTAATCTGACGAGAGCCTCAGCAGAATTATAAATATTTTTCTCAACGGAGAAAATAGGCTGGTAATAAACCATAAGCTCGTCTCTGTCTATAGCAAGCTTTACCGCTTTTTCGATTTCCTTCTCGCTTCTCATCTTGGTAAGATCCATCTCACCCGCAACGGATATTCCACCCTTATTTGTTTTCTTAGCCATAGACATGGCATAATCCATAATCTCGACAAGATTTCCGTAATTGTCAGCATCCTTAGGACACTCAAAGCAACAAGTAGAGGAGGACATCATTACACCTGCAGCAGATTCGCTATACCACGGATGTTTGAAACGTTCTTCTATAATACCGGCTAAAAGCTTTGCATCTTCAACAGATATCTTATTACAGACAACGCCAAACTGGTCTGAACCATATCCAAACACTTCGTCCACACCATCTACGCCTCTTAAGTAATTTCCAACCTGCACCAAAAGATTATCTCCGATATCAACACCATAGGTTTTATTGATATACTTAAAATCATCCATGGCAACAAGGATAATGGAAAACTGCTTATTTCTTTCCAAGCGGTACTCCAGATACTCTCTCATACAATCCTTGTTATAAAGCTGTGTCAGATTATCAATATAAAGTGCCGGATTGAATATGTAATTGTAAAGTGTGAGACATACGATTATATATCCAAAGCATAAGATAGATATTGTAAACTTAAGCTGAACCACAAACATAAGTGTGGAAAAAACTATACTTGCTATAAGTATGTAAACCCTTGATGCCGGTATCTGCTTTCTCTTTACAATTATAACAGCAATTCCGGTTACAACTGCGACTCCCGATAAAAGGGCATACAAACCGCCAAATTTTCCAATTGCATACTCATTGTTATAGAAGTAAAAACCGATTTTAGTAAACGGTGTAGCCGCATCTATTATCATGGTTATGCTCAATATTATATATAAGAATATTTTTAAAAACTTCTTATTTTTATCGGAAACATGCATATATTCAAAGACAAAGCACGCATATATAACCGTTATAAGACATGCGATAAATGAATAAAATGCCATAAAAACATTGAAGCCGAATTCACCAATAATTCCACTCTTAAAAAGAGTAACTCCTATTGATTCAATTATTGTACAAGCCAATACAGAGAGATTAAATTTCAAGAAAAAGACATAACTACTCAAAGGTATCTTCTTTTGATGCAGATACCATGCTAAAAGCATTACACTTATAATAATTGTTGCAATATTATAATCCAGCTTCCATTCCAACATAATAAAACCCCGCAAAACAAATCCTTTTGTTTTTTCATTCTAATATTACATTTAAATCCAAATCCATACCATTTCCGGATAATCTTCCTTCACTGGTATACTGCCATACAGTATAAAGATAAGGAAAATCAGGCTGGTTAGCATAGTGTGCAAGCCAAAGCTTATAATTACCGACTCTTGCCATATCCAGTTCCTGCACAAACCAGTTACGATTCGAATAAACCATAGGTTCATAGCCGGCCGCCTTAACAGTTTCGCAAAAGCCTACTATACTGTCTGTTCTTGCTTCGATATCAAGGTCTTCGGTTCTCGCACCTTCAGCATATATTATCTCCGTATCTATAACTACAGGGCCCTTTACATTGTAGTCTTTTATCAAAGAGAGCGTATATTTTGCTTCTTCAACTCCCTCATCATAGTTTACTGCCTGAGTAAAAAAATATACTCCGACATCAAGTCCTGCTTCAAGCGCGCCTTCTATATGGCTTTCAAACATATCATCTGTTACTATGGAGCCCGTTCCGTAACCACGATAACCTGCTCTTATTATAGCCATATCAACACCGGCTGCTTTTACTGCCTCCCAGTCAACACCTGTCTGATAAGAAGATACGTCTACTGCAACATGGGAAATTCTATTTGCATCACCATCATGGTAATACATAAGACTTTCACCATCTTCAATAAAAAAGTTATCCGGCTCATAATCATTTCGCGGAACACCGCTTGCTATTTTATAATACTCGAAATTTGGAGCATCTCCTACCAGCACATAAGCCTTTCTTACATAAGCCCAATAATTCGCTTGAATCATATCATATTCAGTATCAGGTGTAAGTGTCCAACCACGTGCATCTGTATCAGTTTTTATAAATACAGGATTATCCTTATTAAAGGTAATATTTATCATGATTATGAGAGCAACCAGAACAATTATCATAGCGATTATCAATACCGATATAACTCTCTTGAAACTCTTATTCATTGCTTTATCTCCGGATTAAGCGATTTAATTAGATTAACTCTAACATATTTTAATGATATAATCAACAAATCGTCATTTATTTTTTATTTAAAACAGCTTTTTTCCCTTCAGAACCTATATTAACTATCAAATATCCTGCATATAAAAGCATAATTCCCATCAAAATAAACATTATAATATCCGTTAATGAAAAGCTCTTACCTACAAATGATAAGAAAACTCTCCAGAATTTATCCGGGTAATAAAGGCTTATACAAGATATTGCATTGTTTATAAAATGCATAATCATACCCGGAAGCAAGCTTTTTGACTTATGAGCTACATAACAGATAACATATCCCAAAAATGCTGTTGCAAAAAATCTTACAATGCTTGTATGATATACGCCAAATAAGCATGCAGATATAAGTATAGCGGTTTTAGGCTTAAACTTATTTTCAAAAGCAGTTAAAACATATCCCCTGAACATCATTTCCTCGCATAAAGCAGGTACAAGCGCAACCACGAAAAGTGTTGAAATAATATTGTCACCAATTAGAGAATTTTGAAGTTCAGTTGCCTCACTTGCACTTGATGGGAAGATTGCACTGACAATATTGGTAATGACCATACCAAGTAAAATGGCTCCAAATATCATCAGAATTCCTCCGATGATATATCTCAAAGAAGAGCCTTTAATTCTAAAGGTTCTCTTAATATCCTTCTTAGTATATATTGCTGCTGCAAGCGGAATCAACAAAATCAAAAACTGGGTTCCAAGCACACCGAAGTACCCAAACTTAAGCTGAATTGCTCCTCCTATATAAATCATTGCAAACATGGTTATGAAGAGCACAAGTATAGTATCTCCAAGCTCCGGTACTCCACCGGCTTTTATATTCTTTCTTCTTTCAAATATCTGGACTCCGGCAGCCGATTCTCCGAAAAGTATGGCCTCACTATTATATATTCTTCCAAGAATCCATATAGCTGCAAGTCCATAAAAAACATTACTCAAAAGTACAAGAAAAACCACTTTTGCATCATACTTAAACGATAACATATCCCTTATCAAAAGGCTTATATTTGCTACTGGAATAAGTGCAACCTTATCATTTAACTTTACATTTGGAATAAAACCTATAAAAGATGCAAACATAACCACTAAAGAAAGCGGAGTTATATAATTATTTGCTTCCTTATAAGTTTTTGCAAAAGCTGTGACGCACATAGTTATTGCACTAATAAAAACAGCAAATGCAAACACACATAAAACACCAATTAATATGGCAGGTATAAATTTACTTATCGCTACACCACCGGCAGTATTAGTATAAGCACTTGTCATATTGTACATATATACACCTACTCCTGAAATAGAAATAACATTTAAGAGAGCAGATATTATACCTATAGTTGCAACAACCAAAAATTTGCTTACTATTATCTCACTATTGGTTACCGGTAAAGTTAGTAATGTCTCAAGGGTACCCCTTTCTCTTTCTCCGGCAGTCGTATCTATAGCAGGATACATGGTTCCCATCAAAAGGCTTACAATAAGCATAAAAGGAAGTATACTTGATAAAAGGCTTCCTGCTGTTTCTTCATTTGTTGATGCGTCTTCATAGGAAATCTCTATCGGATTGAGTATCTCATCAGAGTCAAGTCCCAAATCATCAAGCTTTTCATCCGTAATAAGATTAGAATAATCCGAAAGCCACTCAAAAGCTTTGCCTGCTGCATAATTTGAATTTGTTACTGACGATAGATAATGTATCTCAAAGTGGTCCTTTCCATCCTTATTAACTATTTTTATATATGCATCAATATCCTCATTTGCAAGCGCTTCCTTAGGATTTCTAATATCCTCCAAAACAAGAAGAGAATAGTCCTCAAAACTAAAATAATCATAGTCCATAAACGGAGTATTCCAGTAATTAATATTCACGTCATTTTCATCATATATGCCAATTTGATAAGTATGTTTTGACATATTGGTTGTTATGGCAGCCATCATCTGAAGGCTTATTACTATCAAAAGCGGATATAAAATTATAGGAACAACCACCATCATAATTACAGTCTTCTTATCTCTTATGACATCCAGCAATTCCTTTTTATACAGACTCTTTACATTTTTCATATTCATAGTAGATCAGTCCTCCCCTCTTCCGATAAGATTACTGAACACTTCTCTTAAATCATTTGATTTGCCGAGTTCCTTTAATTCCTCTACTGTTCCCTGAGCTGCAATTTTTCCTTTATCAATCATTATAATTCTATCACAAAGTTTTTCCGCCTCTTCCATATAATGTGTAGAATAAAGAACTGCTTTTCCCTCTTTCTTTTCCTTGAGCATGAATTCCACAATTGAATTACTGCTTATAATATCAAGTCCAAGTGTCGGTTCATCAAATATATAAAGCTTTGGATTATGTATTATGCATCTTGAAATAGATGCTCTCTGAGTCTGACCTGTAGAAAGCTTTTCGATTCGATTATCAATAAAACTATCCAAATTAAGCAAACCTGAAATCATGGATATCCGTGAATTAACATCAGCTTCACTCATACCATATAAATTTCCTGCCATAGTCAAAAGTTCTCTTGTGCTGAGTCTGCCATATAATTTAGTATTACCCGAAAGATAACCTATGGTTTTCTTTATTTCAGTTTCATTCTTAAATTTTTTTCCATCCAGAGTAATGTCAATACTGCCCGATGTAGGCTTCATGAGACAGCCCAACATACGCAAAAGAGTTGTTTTCCCGGCACCGTTAGGGCCGATAATTCCAACAATTTCTCCAAGATTGACCTTAAGTGAAATATCATCAACAGCATTAAAGCTCGTCTTTACATTATGCTTTTCATTTCTTACAAATGTTTTGATAAGATTATTTGCTTCAAGCACTGATACAATTCTCCTTACATATTAGTTATATAAGCTTCGCTTCCAAGCTTTACATGTATTATCTTATGATTATAAGTCACTTTATTGTAAAAAGCCTTAAATCCTGTACGTGGCTTAAGCTTAACATCCTTAGGCAAATACATCATTACAGGTTCTTCCTGCATGATCTTATAATCTGATCTCCAGCTGTTGAACAATTTATATGCATCATCTATATAAAATCGCTTTTTCTTTTTTATAAATACACTGTTTTTAAAAAGAAAATTAATATAATTAGTTGCTCCTTTGGTTGATGCCGCAAAAACAAGTTCAGAATTCGGAAATCTGTCAGCTATCTTTTCAACAAGATCACATACATCATTTCTCTTCATATAGGACAATGTATCATTGCACACAAACATTACTCCCTGATTTCTCTTGCAGGAAATATCATCAATCCATGAAAAATCAAGGATACTTCTGCCAATAGTTTTTTCTCTATCCCTCTCACCATACATAGCTCTTCTTACTGACATAATATTGTGTGTATCCACGCTATACCATTGTATTCTTCCGTTATCAAGCCTTCCAAACATATTGTCAAGTCCACACCCTAAATTGACAACCGTACATTTGGGAAATTTCATAATATACTGTTTAACTTTTGCATCACATGCTGCCATTGTTGTGGCGAGTATCAAATTTCTGTATTCACTCAACTTAGTATTTAGCTTTGTAAAATCAAATTTATGGTCATATATAAATTTAGATGCCCACTCATCCTTAATTATATCCGGATAACGCTTTGACCAATCAGACAAAAGCTTAAGCGGATATATATCTGCCAAAGAGTTATCATAGGTATTATCTATTACATCTATCAGATATCCCCAGGCATTTTTTGAAATTTCATTCTTTTCATATATCATAAAGTCATGATTTGCATCATCAAATTCAAAAAATCTCGTACTTAAGCCCTGAGATTTTGCTTTATTATAAAAAGCTCTTGAATAACAGTTAAACATATCCTCCACTCCGGAAAATAATATTACATCATCACATAAATCAGTATAATCTCCATAGTAAGGACTTGTATAATCGGTTTTAACCGCATAATCTTTTACCCAATAATCATTCAAAAAATCCTTTAATGTCTGATTAAAAAATACTCGACCACCACGATCTATCGTATCACTGATGATTTCTTCAAGATCTTTGTCAAAAAACTCTGTATCTATAAGCGGGGAAAGCATGATCAGCTGGTCAGGTTTTCTTAAACCCTCTTTCCATGCCAGCATAGCAAGAGAAAGTGCCAATCCCGCTCCTGAAGAATCACCAAGAAGAATAATTCTTTTTACATCCATTCCCATAGCAAAATCCGAATATGCCTTGCAAAGCATCTTAAATGTATCTTTACAACTGTTTTCGGGAGCAAGCGGATACATAGGCACAAAAAGTCCACAGCCGGTTTTTAGAGCCAATTTCGTGATAAAATCCCACTGTTCACTATCAATATTATAGAACATGGAGCTGCCATACAGATAAATTATATATGTTTCATTGAAGCCATCTCTGGGAATCATTCTAAAGCTTTTATACCCTGACTCGAGGAATTCATCTATTTCAAATAATTTATTAAATCTATCCGGAACCTTATCTATATACTTTTTTCTATCATTTAAAATATAATTTTTAATTCCTTCAGTATTAAGTTTGACAACACTTTTAGAAATTTTTTTCATTGACGTCTCCCAAATTACACTTTTTAACAGTATATTATATTATAACATTAATAAAAGAAAAAAGGAATTTAAAAAATTCCTTTTTCTTACTGCATATTTATGCTGACTATTCAAAGGTTTGAGGTATAACATTTATCTCTTGCGCCCCTACACCGGTTTCATTTTGTATGGATGAACTGATTTGCTGAACCTTAGCTGTCGGAACATATCCGGCTTCACCAAATAAATACTCATGTAAAGCAGATACGTTTGAAGATAAATCTGCCGGCACAATGATGGATCCCTTTGTATCATGTGTAATAGGCGCATACGCAAATGGGAATCCAACAGTATCTCCAAGCTGATATTCAAACACTTCCTTCGCCAATGCTTTTATTTCATCCTCTGTCAGGCTGGTTGCTATCTGAGGAAATACATCATCTATAATACTATCTATAGTTGCCAGATCTGAAGATTTAGCTTTTGCAAAAACCTGAGTTAAAACATCTCTCTGCCTTTCAGTTCTTGTTATATCTCCCTGATCTGTACTTCTTATTCTTGCATACGCTGTTGCCTGCGTACCATTGAGCAACAAATCGCCTGTGGTAAATACACCATCCGAATATATTCCCGTTACAGCTATCTGTTCTGTTATAGCAAGATTCAAAGTAGGAAGCTCGTTTTCTTCAACATGAACAGTTATACCTCCCAAATCATCTATCGCTTTTGTAAGTCCAAGGAAATTAACTGTAACAAAATCTGTAATCTGAAGATCCAGATTAGCATTAAGCGTCTTTATTGCAAGCTGCGGTCCACCATAAGAATATGCTGCATTGACCTTTGCTGTAATACCCGAATCATTTTCAATTTCAAGTAATGTATCTCTATATATTGATACAATTTTTACTTCATTGGTCTTGGTATTTATACTGGCTATCATTATTGAATCGCTTCGAGTTCCCTGTCCCAGATTGGTTACATCTCTGGAATCAACACCAAACAAAGCTATAGTCTTATAATTTTCCTGATTCGTCACATCCAAATCAGCATTTATTGAAAGATCATCTTCATCAATTTCCACCTTGTTTATTTTTTCAATTTTCGAATCAACATAATATAAACTATAACCAACTATCATAAGTCCTAAGATAATCAGCTCCGCAAAAAAAGCAACTACCCATTTTCCAATTGATTTATTGCTCCTTGCTGCTGACTTTTTATTATTAGTATTTTTATTATTCTTACTCATAATTTAACCTCTCAAATAAAAATCGGTTTTTATCCATCTGATATATGATAACTTATTACAGAAAAAAAAACAACATCAATTGTAATTATTTTTTTGCTGTGTTATACTACAGAGTAGCAAAAATGGTGGTAGAAAAATGGATAGCAGTAATATTTTAGATTTTTTAATAAGCGATGAATTAAATAGCAGCTCAAAAAAAGAATGTCTTTGTGTGATAATGCCGGCATATAATGAAGGAATGCATATACGTGAAAATCTTTTAAAAGCTTCACAAATCATATCCGGTTTTGTTCATAACTATAGAATAATTGTAGTAAATGACGGCAGTTCAGACAATACTCTTGAAGAAATCATTTCGGCATCAAATGCTGATTCCAAAATTTCTTATGTAAGCTATAAACCAAATCAGGGAAAAGGAAAAGCTATAACCAATGGCGTATTATATGCAAACTCTGACTATGTTGCATTTCTTGATTCTGATCTTGAACTTAACCCTGTTATGCTTAAGGGATTTCTTAAAGCAATGAAAGAAAAGAAAGCAGATATAGTCATAGGTTCAAAGCTTCATAAGGATTCCAAATTGGAATACCCATTTATTCGAAGGATAATGAGTATCGGATATTATATAGTTTTAAAATTGATGTTTAGGCTTGAAATCAAGGACACACAGACAGGAATAAAGCTCTTTAGAACTCCTGTAATAAAATCACTTACAGAAAATATGATAACAGACGGATATGCATATGATATAGAAATACTTGCCAAGGCAAATAAAGCCGGATGCCGTATAATAGAAATGCCGATAGAATTAAAATTCAAGCGTGAGCGAAAAGAAAAATCACGTATCTCACTAAAAACCAGTTTTAAAGTTTTTAAAGACACAATAAAGATAAAGAAAGCATTAAAGGATTGAGGATAAAAGTAGTGATAAACAGGGCATGAGCCTTGTCATATTTATTGTATATGTTTCACTATATAAAAAAATGTGCACGCATGGCACGTGTTACTTTACGCCATGCTTTGCACATTTTTTTATATAGTCTAATATACTTCTGTGATGTGACAAGGCTCACGCCCCGAGACACACTGTATTTAGAGCTTTTTTATTTTAGAACTTACCTGCTTTTGCTGCCTCTTCGATAGAAACTGCAACTGCAACTGTCATACCAACCATAGGGTTGTTACCTGCACCGATAAGACCCATCATCTCAACGTGAGCAGGAACTGATGAAGAACCTGCGAACTGTGCATCTGAATGCATACGTCCTAAAGTATCAGTCATACCGTATGAAGCAGGACCTGCTGCCATGTTATCAGGATGAAGTGTACGTCCTGTACCACCACCTGAAGCAACTGAGAAGTACTTCTTACCCTTCTCATTACATTCCTTCTTGTAAGTACCTGCAACCGGATGCTGGAATCTTGTAGGGTTAGTTGAGTTACCTGTAATAGATACGTCAACGCCTTCCTTCCACATGATTGCAACACCTTCAGGTACTGAGTTAGCACCATAGCAGTTAACCTTAGCACGAAGTCCATCTGAATAAGACTTACGTGAAATCTCTTTTACTTCATTTGTATATGGATCATATTCAGTCTCAACAAATGTAAATCCGTTGATACGTGAGATAATCTGTGCAGCATCCTTTCCTAAACCGTTAAGGATAACTCTAAGAGGCTTCTGACGAACCTTATTAGCCTTCTCAGCGATACCGATTGCACCCTCTGCTGCTGCAAATGACTCATGACCTGCAAGGAAAGCGAAACACTCTGTCTCTTCCTCAAGCAACATCTTACCTAAATTACCATGTCCGAGACCAACCTTACGAGTATCTGCAACTGAACCAGGAATACAGAAAGACTGAAGTCCTTCACCGATTGCTGCTGCCGCATCAGCTGCTCTTCTGCAGCCCTTCTTAATTGCTATAGCTGCACCTACAGTGTAAGCCCAGCAAGCATTTTCAAAACAGATAGGCTGAATGCCTTTTATCTGATTGTAAACGTCTAAACCAGCATCCTTTGTAATCTTCTCTGCTTCTTCGATTGAGGAGATACCATAGCTGTTTAAAACTTTGTTGATTTGATCAATTCTTCTTTCATATGATTCAAATAATGCCATCTTCGTTACCTCCTCTTCCTACTTATCAAGCTCTTTGTCTGTACGTGGGTCAATTAACTTAACTGCATCGGCAACTCTTCCGTACTGTCCACAAGACTTCTCGTAAGCAGTATTAGGATCATCACCCTTCTTGATGAAGTCAGTCATCTTACCGAGGTTAACGAACTTATAACCGATTATTAAATCATCAGCATCCAAAGCTATAGCAGTTACATAACCCTCAGCCATCTCTAAGTAACGAGGTCCCTTTGCAAGAGTACCATACATAGTACCAACCTGTGAACGAAGACCCTTACCTAAATCCTCAAGACCTGCACCAACTGCAAGACCATCCTCTGAGAATGCGCTCTGTGAACGACCGTAAACTATCTGTAAGAACAGCTCTCTCATAGCTGTATTGATAGCATCACAAACAAGGTCAGTATTAAGAGCTTCCATAACAGTAAGACCAGGTAAAATCTCTGCTGCCATAGCTGCAGAATGAGTCATACCTGAACAGCCGATAGTTTCTACTAAAGCTTCCTGAATGATACCTTCCTTAACATTGAGTGAAAGCTTGCAGGCACCCTGCTGTGGTGCACACCAGCCAACACCGTGTGTAAAACCGGAGATATCTTTTACTTCCTTTGCCTGTACCCATTTTGCTTCTTCAGGAATCGGTGCACTACCATGGTGTACGCCCTGAGCAACCGGACACATGTTTTCAACTTCCTTTGTGTAAATCATGTCGAAACTCCTTTCAATTATTTAATTTTCATTAAAATGTTTTCGTAGGCATCGAAAACATCATCATGTACATTTTCTCACAAACGAAAAAATAAGTCTACTATTTTTTACTTCTTTTCCTTGCCAAGTTTACTGTCTGACTTTTTATCTTCTTCATCATCGCCGGAATCCTTGACAATAGCTGAACCAGCCTTTTCTACCTCGGCAATTGCATTTTTATGCATCGGAATTCTACAATGTCTGTCATTACCAAACTCTACTATAACAGTTGTATCATCAACTATATCAAGTAAGGTTCCGTAAAAGCCTCCGGTAGTCATTATACTGTCACCGGGCTCCATAGCATTGTGCAAGTCCTCCATCTGCTTTTGCTGTTTCTTCTGTGGCTTATAAATCATAAGGTACATAAGACCAAAAAAGAAAATCAGATAAAAGATTATTAAAAATATCTGCATTTTGTTTCCTCCTAAAACATATTAAATCTCACTCAACATATATTATTATAAAAAGGGGAAATATGCAAGTGATTTGATTACAAAATTACATAATAATTCATATGTATTTTACTTGATTTGCAAACAAGGCCGCTTTTGAAACAAATATTATTCACCTGCTTCAAAATCACTTATAAACTTCGATTTGAACGTAAGAAAGCTATGCGCCTCAATTGCATTTCTTATGTCTTCCATAAGATGATTGTAAAAATAAAGATTATGCAGCACACAAAATCTCATACCAAGCATTTCCTTAGCCTTAAGCAAATGTCTTATATATGCCCTTGAATATCTTCGGCACGCAGGACATCCACAGCCTTTTTCTATAGGCTCATCATCCGTTTCATACTTGGCATTAAAAAGATTAATCTTGCCATGATGTGTATATACATGTCCGTGTCTTCCGTTTCTGGAAGGATATACGCAGTCAAAAAAGTCAACTCCACGTTCAACCGCTTCGAGTATGTTAAGCGGCGTACCGACACCCATAAGATATGTTGGTTTATCCTGTGGCAAGTAAGGCACAACTGCCTCGATTATTCGATACATTTCCTCGTGGGTTTCTCCTACCGCAAGACCGCCTATGGCATATCCGTCAAGATTCATGTCAGCTATGGTTTTGGCATGCTCGATTCTTATATCATCAAATACACCACCCTGATTGATACCGAAAAGCATCTGTTTGTTGTTGATGGTATCCGACAGAGAATTGAGCCTTTCCATCTCCTTCTTACAACGCTCTAGCCATCTGGTCGTCCTGTCAACCGAAGGCTGTATATAACTCCTTTCCGCAACCGAAGAAGGACACTCGTCAAAAGCCATGGCGATGGTTGATGCAAGATTGGACTGAATCTGCATGCTCTCTTCAGGTCCCATAAAAATCTTTTTACCGTCTATGTGGGAATTAAAATAAACACCTTCTTCTTTAATCTTACGAAGTCCGGCAAGGGAAAATACCTGAAATCCACCCGAATCTGTAAGTATGGGCTTATCCCAGGACATAAACTTATGTAAACCGCCTAGTTTTTTAACAATTTCATCACCCGGTCTCACATGCAGGTGATAGGTATTGGAAAGCTGCACCTGGGTTCCTATACCTTCCAGATCTTCGGTGGATACCGCACCCTTTATCGCCGCAACCGTTCCTACATTCATAAATACAGGAGTTTGTATCACTCCGTGAGGAGTATGAAGCTCACCCCTTTTTGCACTGCCGTCTGTTGTAATTAATTTATACATGATTTCACCACTTTTCTTTGTTTATATCTTGCACATTTTACCATAAATGCGGATATATTCATAGTAAGAATTTATAATTAACTATGGACTAATTCACAAAATAAAACTATAATAAGCTTTAGTTTAAAAACAAGATGAGGTAAATTATGTTCAGAGTTTGGGGCAAAACCGTCAAGCGCGGTCATATGATAAATGAATACACAGCCTGTATAGAGGACTACACCATGACACGTACCAAAAAGGTCTATGCGGCCTTGGATGAGATATGCGAAAATCTTCACATATCCAAGCCCTATTGGTTAAAGCTAAACCAAAAGGACTTCATAAAATTTGCCAAGACAAGATTTACCCAGGATAATTTTATGGATAAGATAGATTTTGATTATCTGGAGTTTCAGATAATCGAAGAGGATTATTAAAAATAAAGCTGCATATTTAAATAAACGCAGCTTAATATGGATATACATATAATTAAGGAGTAATTAAATAAATGTTTAGCATTGAAAACATTTCCAAATCATACGGAAAAAATCAGGTTATAAATAATGTATCATTTTATGCAAATGAGGGCGAAGCTGTAGGTATACTCGGGATAAACGGATCCGGTAAATCTACACTTCTTTCATGTATAGCGGAAAAATACGCCGAAACAGGTGTAGGATATCTGCCGCAGAACAATCCGCTTTTTGATGAACTAAAGCCGGTTGACAATATCCGTATGTGGTGTTCGTTAAAGAAGGGTGAGATAATAGAAAGACTTAATCAGTCTCCGCTCGTAGAGCTTGGTGTAAATGAATTTATGGATAAGCCCGTATCTGCTCTTTCGGGTGGTATGAAAAAGCGATTAAGTCTTGCTACGGTTTTAATTAACAACCCATCCATCCTGCTTATGGACGAACCCTTTGCCTCACTTGACCTTCCTGCCAAACAGGATATCCTTGTTTATATGCAGGGCTTTAGAGCACAGGGAGGAACCATAATAATTGCTTCACACGACGAAGAAATATTTAATTTCTGCAATAGAGTGCTTCTTCTTAAAAACGGAAGCCTTATAGATACAAATGAGCTTAGACAAAATGGTATTAGCTTTGTGGATATGCTTAGATACTAAAAAATAAAATGACAGCTTGTTAAATATGATTTATAAATCGAGGTTTACAATGTCGCGCACAAGACTTTTTTTCAACTTAATAAGAGCAGATATAAAGCGGCTTGGAAGATACATTCCGTCGCTTTTAATTGCTATGCTTTTGATACTCACTCTGGTTTTATCAGCAGGCAGTTATCTCTCAAAAAATATTTATAAAGCTGAAATGTACGAAACAGCAAAGATAGCCTATTATCTCGATGAGGATGGAGATGAAAGATATATCAATCTTGCCATAGACTATCTCGGAGCCATGAAGAGTATGCGCGAAACAGCTAATATTATCGAGGTCGGAAGCGTCGAGGAAGGCTATAAGCTTTTGGATGAAAAGGAAGTTTTATTTTTTATCTACCTCCCTGCCGGCTTTTACAAAGGCATAATGACAGGCGACAATCCAACGATTAATCTTGTGGTCAGAGACACAACCACCATCGCTGCCTATATTTCAAATGAGCTTTTCCTATCACTTGCCAAATACCTCGCCATAGCGCAGGCAGGCATCTATAGTGCCCTTGACACGGCTTGGGCACATGAAATGAGTGACAACGATGTAACCAGAATAAATAATCTTTCCAACAAAGTATTCTTTGAAAAGGTTCTGGGAAAGGATGCATCAATAAATGTTGTTGAAGCAACCTCAGAAGGAAGCTATTCACTTAAAAAGCACTATGAGGCGGCAGCAATTATGTTAAGCCTTTTATTTATGGCATTTATACTTATACCGTATATTCAAAACTATGGTAGTGGAATATCACATAAGTTAAACGCAATGAAAATCAGCAAGTTTCACATTTTTGTAAGCAATTTTTTATGTGTGTTAATAGCAGTTTATATCACATATATACCTTGCTGGATTGCAGTTTCCGCATTAAATACCCATTTTAATTTCAAGGGATTATATACAGCATTATTATCAGTTTTAATCATCGCACTTATCATATCGATTATAGGCAGCCTTTGTAAAAGTGTATTTTCCGGAAATCTGATTATGCTTTTTGTCGCAATCGCCATAGCATATGTCGGCGGTGGAATAATCCCACACGCCATGCTCCCAAGTGTGATACAGCATATATCAGATTACATGCCGGGACAATATATAATTTCCAATCTTGCGCATTCATTATTTGGATAAAGGATTTGCTGATCTGTCATATTAAATCAACAAGATATATGAAAGGAAAGGTCATGAAAATATATAACCGATTTACAGTGCTCACAAAAAGAATATTTTCAAAAAAGCTATATATATGCATGCTTCTTTTAATCGTAGCAATAACTGCCATATATAAGCTTCTTCCTGCGCGCGAAAAAAGTGCCGAGATAAGAGTCGGCATATATATGGAGGATGCTTCCGATTATGCTGACAGCTTTATAACTGATATATCCAAGAACAATTCCCTATACATCTTTTACTTCACAGACAGTGAGGAAAAGCTCATCTCGGATGTCCAGTCCGGCTATGCAGAGTGCGGATATGTTGTTCCTATGAACTTCTTTAAGGATTTTATAGAGGGAACAAATGAGAGCAACAAAGTAACCTTATATGTGATCCCATCAACTACACTTGCATCTGCTATCTCTGAAACATTTTTCAGCTCCGTGATAACTGTATGCTCCTATGACATCCTGACTACCGGAACAGGACTATACGATTACGAGGACGAAATAAAGGATCGAATGGATGAATACATGAAGGGTGATGAGCTCTTTAAAGTAACTGCCGCAACAGACGGTTCCTATGACTACAAAACCACTACTTACACCATCGACCTTCACATATATGAGCTTATCATACTCCTGCTAATTTTCTCCGGTCTGCTTGGATACTACTCCTACGCAAAGGATGCCGAAGAAAGCATATATATCGCATTACGAAGCTCCGACAGATTTATACTCAAGACACTTTATATCCTAACGGCTATACTTCCGATCACATTGGTAGGTGTTGTTTGTGCTGTTATAGCTTCTTATAGTGTATCGGTTATACTTAACATACTTTTTTGTGCTGTGGCGGTTCTTTTGTCAACGATTATTCTTAGCTTCATAATAAAGAAAAGCACCTATCTTACGAAGGTGCTTCCTATGATTATGTTAGTTGCAATTGTGGTGGTGTTTGTTGCGGGAATTGGGTGAGTGATATTCACTTATACAATAACATTGATTTCCAACGATAAGGAAAATCCAAATGTTGCATAGATATGTATGATTTATATTTTTTTACCAGCTTTATCAAAGGTTTTACAAACTTTTTGTTCCATTTATCATGGTCAGGATATAACATTTTCAATGTATAAAGTTGTGCAAACAATCTTCGTGTAGGAATATACTTTTCACTCTGAGGTATTTTAGGCAAAGCAGGAAAAATCCAATAATATAATCTTGCATAATGTGCACATCTATTTCTTAAGTCTGTTAAACACCTCAACCAACTTTCCAATGTTTGGTAATTTACACCATAAATTTTCGAAGCAATAGCTGCTTTATCCTGATTATGCATATCTTTATAAAAATATGATAGCATTCCTACAGAGAAGAATTCTATTATAACCCAAATAGAAAAATGACCATTATACTTGTTTTGATGATGTTTAACAACCGATGAATTCGAGTTCTCTGATATACAACTATTCACTCGTTTCTTAAACTTCACATGATTATGCCTTAAATTAAAATTATTAGCATCCATATAACCTTCCGAACCATATTTTTGAGCATGATAATACGAAAAAGAACCTCTTAAATAAACCTCAATATCTTCTATGATACTTGCAATCAAATTACGTAAATCCGAATCAAATTCGTATATAGCTCTTAATTGTTCTATCGGTATTGGACTAAAACATTTCTTTTGACTTTTATCAATAAATGGAAGAAGATAACCCTTTAATCTGTAATAATTAACTGATTGAAGTATTTCTCTTGCAACAGATTCATCAGCAATTATAATATTTTTATTTTTTAATTTACTAATTTGCTGTTTATAATTCTTTGGTGATTGTAACCGCATATTACCTCCAAAAAAATGTGCTCCCATTTTACACATCGTTGAGAGGTGTGGGAGCTCCTGTTACTATTATTATACACAATAATCCTAAAAAAACAATCCAAAAATAAAATTTTTTCATATTTTTTATTTTAGCCTTGCCTATTAGTAATTTACCAATCAAATTTATGCTTTTTATAAGCAAAATCCATCTATTTCGAATATATATGTAAATGGCAAACTATTTTTAATAGATTATGGAAAAACTCTTGCAATTTACAACAAAGTGTAAAAGTTTTAAAAACAAGAAAGTATTAATTTGTTTTATTAATATAATCCTGCATAAACTCCATAAGTTTTCCGGCTTGACTATCACCATTTTTATCGCAAGCTTCCTTAAAAGCTTCTACTATTTCTTTTTTCATTTTGTACGTTTTACTAACCCAACCTGCTTTAGCTTCATACTTTCTAGTTGCTATTGTTTGTTTACTTGGATTTCCGACTGGCATATTTTATACCTCCTATTTCATAAGTTAACGCTACTCTCAAACCATCATCGCCCTCATTATACTCTCAAACTATGCTGCAAGATATGTATAACGAGGGTGGGTTTTGGAGCCCTCTGGATTTACACTACTCTCAAACCATAAAGGGTACACACGGCAAAAAACCATAGTTTTGGAGCCCTCTGGATTTACACTACTCTCAAACCAAAGGTACGGGCAGTTATGACTTTCGATGTTTTGGAGCCCTCTGGATTTACACTACTCTCAAACATAATCGGAGAGTATCGGTCACGGATTATTGTTTTGGAGCCCTCTGGATTTACACTACTCTCAAACTTTCTAAGTCAGGTATTTCTTGTTTTGCTTGTTTTGGAGCCCTCTGGATTTACACTACTCTCAAACAGAATGCAGGAGGCAGTGGATGGATACAAGGTTTTGGAGCCCTCTGGATTTACACTACTCTCAAACATCATAAATTCCATAGAAAGATTGGAAAGGTTTTGGAGCCCTCTGGATTTACACTACTCTCAAACTTAA
>JAFUGL010000038.1 GCA_017469405.1 Lachnospiraceae bacterium
GATGAAAAATATAAGGGAGCAGACAGCATTATGCTCTTAAAAGAAGTCGCACGTATGATAGATGAAAAAAATATGCTTGTGGGAAACATAGATGCAACTATCATAGCACAGGCTCCAAAGCTTAGACCGTATATCGATGAGATGAGAACCAATATTGCGAATGCGTTAAGTATCGATATAGATCAGGTAAATGTTAAAGCGACTACAGAAGAAAAACTTGGTTTTACAGGAGAAGGACTGGGTATAAGTGCACAAGCGGTATGTCTTCTTGAAACGGTCGATAATTTTGATTACAGATTTAGCCGTGAAGTAAGTGATTTTGCAGAATTAGGCTGTGGGACATGTGGCGGATGTCCAATGCGTAAAAGTTTATAATAAATTTACAAGCTATAATGAAAAAATGCAATTAACGGAGGAAGAATATGTTTTGTAATGAATGTGGTGCAAGTCTTAAAGAAGGAAGCGTGTTTTGCTCATCCTGTGGCGCAAAGGTAAAAACCATAAGTGCGTCCGATGGTCAGAGTTTAAGTCAATCAGTAAATGCTGATACAAATAATACTGTATATAATTCAGATGATTTAAATTCATATAATAGTGAAGGTGATACTGATATTTTAAGAGCGGATATGCAGCCGGAATATAATACGGATGTTTCTGATCAGGCTGTGCAAAAAAATATTATGCCACAGTATAATGTAGATAATCAGCAACAAAGTAGCTATAATTCGACTTCATACAATCAACAGCCGCAGAGCTATAATAACTCATCACAGTATGGGATGGGTTATCAGCAGCCACAGAGTGATTATTCGGCGATGCAGTATAATCAGCAGCCACAGAGTGATTATTCGGCGATGCAGTATAATCAACAGCCACAGAGTGATTATTCAGCGACGCAGTATAATCAACAGCCGCAGAGTGATTATTCAGCGGTGCAGTATAATCAACAGCCGCAGAGTGATTATTCAGCAGTGCAGTATAATCAACAGCCGCAAAGTGACAATGCATTGCCTGAAGAAGATGCTTCTTCCAATAAAAAACTTATAATAGCGTTATCTGTTATTTCATCTTTGATATTAGTGGCTATAATTACTTTGGTATTGGTATTTGTTTTACCTAAAAAGGATAAGGATGATGACAGCAGAGCTGATAATGGCGGAAAAAATGAAAAGCAGGCAGAACAGACTGCATCATCTGACGGTGACACTACATCGGTGATAGCAGATACTACTGAGGCTGCCGTTATAGACACATCTTACAACGGACTTATAAATAATCTGGCTAATCTTACTCCGGTTACTATAAAATTTGTATCATCGGATGTTTCGGATTATCCAAATGTAAAAACTTATTTTACTGTTGAAAATTCTGCAGGAGAAACAGTTATGCTTTCTTCTCCGAATGTTGCCATAAAGGAAAAGATTTCAAATGGAGCTGAAGTTGAGCGTGAGATTAAATCCTTTGAACAGCTTGAGGGCAGAGAGGGTATAAGCATAGAGCTTGTAGCAGATAAATCGGGAAGTATGGACTCTGATCTTGGTACCATGCAAAATATCATGAGCCAGTTCGTAAATGCTCTTGATTATAATTCGGGAGATATGGTTGAGCTCATTGCTTTTGACTCATATGTTATGTATATGTGTACCTATACTCAGGATGTAAGCCTTTTAAATAATGGTATTAATAATATGACCACCTATGGCGAAACAGCTTTATATGATGCTTTGTATGAGGCTGTAAGAAATGCCGGAAGCAAGGAAGGTGCCAGATGTGTAATTGCATTTACGGATGGTATAGATAATTGCAGTGTGCATACTTCAGATGAGGTAATAAATCTTGCAAATACTTATGCTGTACCTATATTCATAATAGGTACATATAGTGGTGATTATTCGATTTATTCTGACATTACAAGCAGAACAGGTGGAATGTACTGGGATATTTCTTCTGTATCAGATATGTCAACTATACTGGATTCGATTTACACAAGAGAAAAGAATATGTATTGTCTGGAGTATGTTTCCGATTCGTCGGCAGATGCTTATGCTGAGAGAAATATCTCCTGTGTAATGTCAGACGATACATTTGGTTCTTCCCTTAGTACAAGCTTTACCGCAACCGAGACCTTGGAAAAGGAAAAGCATGAGTCCAGATATGAGCTCATAGTAGAGGATATTTCCTGGAGTGAGGCAAATGAAGCCTGCCTTAAAAAGGGTGGACACCTAATAACCATAACCTCACAGGAGGAGATGGATATGGCTGTTGCGATGGCTTCTGAAAAGGAACTTAGATTTGTATGGATGGGTGGATATACCTCTATAAGAAATGATGTTGCATATGGACACTGGATTACGGGTGAACCTTTTGAGTTCCAGCCTTGGTATCCGGGAGAGCCTTCAAGAACTGATGAAGACGGTGCGGCAGAGATGTATCTGATGCTCTGGCAGGTCAATGATGAATGGTCCTGGAATGACCAGAGAAATGACCCGGTAGGAGATACCGGACTTGCCTACTTTAAAGGAAAAACAGGCTATATCTGCGAATACGAAGATTGATTTTTTGGAGGCAAAAGATGTCAGGCAGAGATAAAAAAAGAAGGAAGACTACTAAGTTTTTAACAGGCGTATTAATCATAGATGTTATAGCGATTATTGTAATATTTTTTGTATTTGTTAAATTTATTAAACCGGCAAACAAAGATAAAGCTTCAGGCAAAGGGGATGTAACCGCAACTGAATATGTTTCGGAGACTTTGTCTGAAACTGAATCGGCAGATTTGTCAACAGATATGCAGGATAGCAATGATTCGAGTGAAGAAGAAACTACCGAAAGTCCTGTTTATGATGATCCTGCGGCCGCTTATGCTGAAGATATGCTAAGTAAAATGTCTTTGCATGAGAAGGTATGTCAGATGTTTATCATAACTCCGGAGGCGGCAACCGGTTATTTTGCTGTAACCGAGGCAGGAGAAGCCTCAAAGCAGGCACTTGTTGATTATCCGGTGTGCGGATATATCTATTTTGCACAGAATCTTCAAAGTGTTGAGCAGACTAAGACCATGCTTTCCAATGTAAAACAGTATGGTATGGATGCAAACGGAATTCCGTTTTTTACAAGTGTTGATGAGGAGGGCGGAATTGTAGCAAGATGTGCCGATAAGCTTGGAACAACAAGCTTTAATTCTATGTATTATTATCGTACTGAAGGAACGGAAACGGCATATAATAATGCTTATACCATAGCTTCGGACATCTCAGGTCTGGGTTTTAATCTTGATTTCGCTCCTGTAGCAGATACCTGGTCTAACAGTGCCAATACCGTTATAGGAGAAAGGGCATACAGTACAGACTATCAGGAAGCAGCTCTTCTTGTTGCGTCTGCGACAAAGGGTTTTAATGATGGTGGAGTGGTAAGCTGTATAAAGCATTTCCCGGGACATGGAGATACCGTAGAGGACAGTCATAAGAGTGCGGCTTATATTCATAAATCATTAGCTGAGTTAGATAATGAAGATTATCTTCCTTTTAAGGCCGGCATAGAGGCCGGAACCGGTATGGTGATGGTAGGACATTTATATCTGACTGATGCGGATATTATATCATCGGATGATGATTATCCGGCGTCACTTAATTATAAAGTTATTACAGGCGAATTAAGACAAAAGCTCGGATATGACGGAGTTGTTATAACAGATTCACTTGCTATGGGTGCTATTTCAAATTACTATTCAAGTGGGGATGCCGTAAAGCTGTCTGTGAAGGCGGGGGCAGATATCATGCTTATGCCTGCAGATTTTAAATCAGCAGTAAGTGCTCTTGAGGATGCCGTTGAATCGGGTGAAATATCTGAAGAAAGAATAAATGCAAGCGTAAGGAGAATACTTATTCTGAAATATAATACTCTTATTAAAGATTAAGTATACAAACAGCATATAAAAGTGTATAAAATAAAAACCTTAGATTGTGAAAAATGTGGTAAATGTCAAATTATTTCATTTTAAGGTTTTTATTTTTTTTTACTTATGTTATAATAACGAACGTGAGTGAAAATCAAGCCGTTTGTGAAGCAAATATGTTGAGCGTCGAAGATGCATGCTTGTGAAAAATGGTGAACTTAAGCTTGGAATTTTTTGAATGGAGGATGCTCTAGTGTATAAGATTGTAAAAAAAGAAGTTTTAAACCGTGATGTTATCTTGTTAGAGGTTGAAGCACCTTATGTTTCTGCAAGATGTGAGGCCGGTCAGTTTGTAATTGTAAGAATGGGTGAGGATGGAGAAAGAATTCCTCTTACCATAGCTGATTTTGACAGAGAAAAAAATACGGTTACACTCGTTATCCAGATGGTTGGATATTCTACAAAGCTTATGGGTAAGCTTGAGGAAGGAGATTATTTTGATGACTGTGTCGGTCCTTTGGGACAGCCTGCACCGCTCAATGAAAAATGGAACAGGGTGGTAGGTATAGCAGGCGGACTTGGAGCTGCTCCTTTATATCCTCAGTTAAGAAAGCTTGCCGAGATGGGTGTTAAGGTAGATGTTATCATCGGCGGACGTTCTGCTGAGTACGTAATATTTGCTGATAAGTTCAAAGAATTCTGTGATAATGTATATATAATGACAGATGATGGTTCTCTTGGTGGTAAGGGCTTTGGTGTTGATAAATTAAAAGAGCTTGTTGCAAATGGTGAAAAGTATGATCATGCGATTGCGATAGGTCCGCTTATCATGATGAAATTCGTGGTACTTGCAACTAAAGAGATGAATCTTCCTACTGCAGTTTCTTTAAATCCGATTATGATTGACGGAACAGGTATGTGTGGAGGCTGTAGAGTTACCGTTGGCGGTGAAACAAAGTTTGCCTGTGTTGACGGTCCGGACTTTGATGGATTTGAAGTCGATTTCGATGAATGTATAAAGAGACAATCCTTCTTTAAGGAAGAAGAACATGAATGTATGATGAAGATAGGAGAGTAGGAATATGCCAAACATGAGTATGACAAAGGTTCCAATGCCACAGCAGGAGCCGGATGTAAGAAATAAAAACTTTGAAGAGGTTGCAACAGGCTATACCAAAGAGATGGCTATGGAGGAAGCAACAAGATGTCTTAATTGTAAGCATAAGCCATGTGTAAGCGGCTGCCCTGTAAATGTTCCTATTCCGGAATTTATAGAGGCTGTTGCTGCCGGTGATTTTGATAAGGCTTATGAAGTAATAACCAGCGAAAATGCACTTCCTGCAATCTGCGGTCGTGTATGTCCACAGGAAAACCAGTGTGAAGGAAAGTGTGTAAGAGGTATCAAGGGCGAGTCGGTATCCATCGGACGTTTGGAGAGATTTGTTGCTGATTACCACATGGCACAGGGAATAAAAACAACCCCTGACATTGAGAAAAACGGTATAAAGGTTGCAGTAGTCGGCTCAGGCCCTGCAGGTATAACCTGTGCAGGCGAACTTGCAAAGAAGGGCTATGATGTAACTATATTTGAAGCATTACATAAGGCAGGCGGAGTACTTAGCTACGGAATCCCTGAATTCAGACTTCCAAAGTCACTTGTTGCAAAGGAACTTGAAAATGTAACCGATTTAGGTGTTACTATAGAGACAAATGTAGTAGTCGGACGTTCCATAACTGTTGACGAGTTATTTGAAAAAGGTTATCAGGCTGTGTTCCTTGGAACCGGTGCAGGTCTTCCTAACTTCCTTAGAATACCTGGAGAAAACCTTCTTGGAGTTTACTCTGCAAATGAGTTCCTTACAAGAGTAAATCTTATGAAGGGATACAAAAAGGGTGAGGCACCTACTCCTGTTAAGGTTGGAAAAAATGTTGCGGTTGTCGGAGCAGGTAATGTTGCTATGGATGCTGCAAGAACAGCTAAGAGACTTGGAGCTGAAAATGTTTATATAGTATATAGAAGAAGTGAGGATGAAATTCCTGCAAGAGCAGAAGAGGTAGAGCATGCTAAAGAAGAAGGAGTAATCTTTAAGCTTCTCAATAACCCTTCAAAGATTCTTGGCGAAGACGGATGGGTTAAAGGTATCGAGGTTGTTAAACAGCAGCTTGGAGAACCGGATGCATCAGGCAGAAGAAGACCTGAGCCTATCGAGGGTTCAAACTATATAATAGATGTTGAAACTGTTGTAATAGCTATAGGTCAGTCACCTAACCCGCTTATCAGACAGACTACTGAAGGTCTTGAAACCCAGAAATGGGGTGGAATCATCGTAGATGAGGAGACCGGAGAGAGTACAAGAAAGAACGTTTATGCCGGTGGCGATGCAGTTACAGGTGCCGCAACAGTTATACTTGCAATGGGTGCAGGTAAGAAAGCTGCTAAGGCGATAGATGATTCCTTTAAAAATGATTAATGGGCAGGTTTATATAAGATGGATAATTATACTGAACAGCTGGTTGTTTCAAAACCCGGTGTAAAGGAAAAAATATTATTTGTTTTGGCACTTATTCTTACCACTTATGGTATCGTGGCTGCATTGTTTATAAATTTCAGCACAGGCGCGATGCTTGTAATAATAGGTGGAATAGCTATATATTTTGCAAAAAATAATATGTCCTTTGAATACGAATACATTTTTACCAACGGGGATTTTGAAATCGCAAGAATAGTTGCGAAATCAACCAGAAAAAATGTATGTGAGATTCATGAAGGCGACATAAAAAGAATTCTTCCGTATAATTCCGAAAAGTTTCAAAATGAGCTTGATATAAATGCTGATTTGACTGTAAAGGATTATTCATCAAGAGAGGAAATCGGACGCGCAGACTGCTTTGCCTTTATAAAAAATGATAATGGCAAGGATTTGGCTGTTATACTTGAACTTAATGATAAAAATAAGGATTATATCAAGTCGATATATAAAAACAAATTGGAATTATAATATATAAATTAAACCATTAAAACCTTTATTGTGGCATAAATGCTGCAATAAAGGTTTTATTTTTTACTTTTTTATTGAATTAAGAAACAGGCTTTAAATCAATGTATAAATTTGATGCAAAAATATCAAAATAATAGTGTTGATGACAAGGAGAAAACGGATGAAAAACATAATAAAAAGAATTAATCCCCATATATTAAAAAAAGTATTTGAAAATCTGATTTTGTGGCTTACGGGCGGATTGTTATACTTTTATCTTGAGATAGCTTACAGAAGCTATTCGCATTATTCTATGATTATCTGTGGCGGACTATGCTTTCTTGTGGTTGGTACGGCAGGAGATTATATACTGAAAAACAAAAAGCCTTTAATTACATCTATAGTATTGATAATGTTTTTTGGGACATTGATCATAACAACCTTAGAATTTATCACCGGAATAATAGTAAATATAAAATTTGATATGGGAGTTTGGGATTATTCTTCTTTGAAGTTCAATGTTTACGGGCAGATTTGCCTTGGATATACTTTGCTTTGGGCACTTTTGAGTCTTTTATGTGTTTATTTTATTGATATAATAAAAAAGTATATATTCGAAAAATAAAGCCGAAGCTGAAATGACAGCTGCGGCTTTTAATAATCTTATATGTATCTTTATATCTACGGCTCCAGAGGAGTCATCTTTAATCCTTTGTACATCTTGGTATATAAGCTTTTCTCATCCTGATATAACATATAACCACGGGGACCATCTTTTACAACGTATGCATACTTATTTTTCTGCACGTTCATATATAAAACCTCGTCTACATTAAGCTCCTTAGCCTTAGCCTTAGCAGTGTACACGTTAAGTGGCTCTAATTTAAATTTTTTTACAGCCTGATCAACTGTCATGTTAACTACCTCCCTGAAAGTAACTGATTTTAATGCTTGATAATAATTATACAAATGAATATAATTATCAGTAGGCATTAACGTTCATTCTCTTCTAAAGATAGTATATTGTATATTATTTACAAAGTCAATTGGTAAATTGAAATAAAAATAAATTTTTTTGAAAAAAAGAGGATAAAAATGGAAAAAGAAAGATTGCTTTTGCACGCATGTTGTGCTCCCTGCAGCTCATATGTGTTGGAATATCTCGAAAATAAATATGATATAACAGTATTTTATTATAATCCCAATATCACTGAGATGGCAGAATATAAAAAAAGAGTCAGTGAAATCACAAGATTTATTGATGAAGCACCATTTGCAAAAAATGTAAAACTTCTTGAAGGTAAATATGAGCCTGAGCTTTTTTTTGAGATGGCAAAAGGATTAGAAAGTGAACCGGAAAGGGGAAAAAGATGTTATAAATGCTATGAACTTCGTATGGAAGAAACTGCAAGATATGCAAAAGAAAAAGAATTTGATTTATTTACAACAACGCTTTCTATAAGTCCTCATAAAAATGCAGATTGGTTAAATGAGATTGGAAACAGGCTGTCTGAAAAATATGAGATAGATTATCTCTATAGTAATTTTAAAAAAAACAACGGATATTCGCGTTCAATACAACTGTCTAAAGAATATAACCTATACAGACAAAATTATTGTGGCTGTATATATAGCAAAGAAGAAAGCCTAAGAAGAGAAAAAAACAGAGAAAAAGTATAAATTATACTTTGAATTATTTTTTTACAATTAGACAAATTTTAACTTGTTTATAAAAAACATATATAGTAGAATTGATATATAAAAAAGATTTATAAAAATGTACTTATAAGATTATTTATAGCCTCTTTCTGTTTGGGATTAAGTTTATTGTAATTTTGCAAAAGTTCCTGATCAGATAAGGATAAATCGTCATTAGAATAACATTTAAAATTCTTGTATTCTGGTGCACAGGATAGTCTTTTCGCAGGTATTAAGGCACAAATCAGTTCCATTGGATTTATTCGATAAAATGTCGAAATATTAAGCAGGGATTCAAGGGATGGAGTTTGGAGTCCGAGCTCGTATTTTGAATAAGTTGCTCTCGACAATCCCAGTATTTCTGCGATTTCATTTTGACTTAGTGAACATTCTTCACGTTTTGATTTAAGAATTGAAGCTAAGTGCTGATTTTTGATTGTTGTTTTTTTCTTCTGCATGATACAACCTCCTTGTGCGGTAGTGGAATATTTATATTATCAGTTCGATTATTTAATTGGTTTATGATTACTCATTGCAGTATTGTAAAAATATAAAAAAAGATTAGTGTCAAGAATAACAGACAATGCTGCCAATGTATTTACATCAGGGAGACGGAGCCCTTGTTCGTAGCTGCTGTAGGCCTGCCTTGATATACCCAGTTCTTTGGAGATATCCATTTGGGTTATATGGCGGTTTTGGCGGATATTCTTAAGGCATAAGCCGAAGTCTTTATGAGACATTATGATTCACCTCCGTATTTTATAAATTTAGCATATTTTTATTACGTTTCACAGTTAAAAAAATTAACCCAAAGGTTCAAAAAAAGGAGTTATAAGATGAGTAAAGCAGATGATTTGTTTATTAAGATGTGTACTGATATTATTGAAAATGGATTTAGTACAGAGGGTGAAAAAGTCAGACCCAAATGGCCGGATGGTTCATATGCCTATACTATAAAAAGATTTGGTGTTGTAAACAGATACGATTTATCCGAAGAGTTTCCGGCTATAACATTAAGGAAAACCTATATTAAATCTGCTGTTGATGAGATGCTTTGGATATGGCAGAAAAAATCCAACAATGTCAATGATTTAAAAAGTCATATATGGGATGAGTGGGCTGATCCTGATGGTTCGATAGGAAAAGCATACGGATATCAGATGGGCGTGAAGCATCAGTATAAGGAAGGCATGATGGATCAGGTTGACAGGGTTATCTATGATTTAAAAAATAATCCATACAGCAGACGAATTATGACCAATCTGTATGTACACCAGGATCTTCATGAGATGAACCTTTATCCGTGTGCATATAGTGTAACCTTCAACGTGACAGGGGACAGGCTCAATGCGATTTTGAATCAGAGATCTCAGGATGTGCTTGCGGCAAATAACTGGAATGTGGTTCAATATGCGGTACTGGTTTATATGCTCGCTCAAGTCACAGGCTTCAAACCTGGAGAATTGGTTCATGTGATTGCGGATGCTCATATATATGACAGACATATTGATATAGTAAAAGAATTGATAAAAAGACCTACTTATCCGGCACCGAAATTTACTCTTAATCCTGAGATAAAGGATTTTTATGATTTCACAACGGATGATATAACCATTGAAGATTATCAGACAGGTCCGCAGATTAAGGATATTCCGATAGCGGTATAATGCATTGTAAAATGCTTAATTATGAATAAGGATAAGTTGTTTGTGAGGTATAAAAAATGAATCTTATTGTAGCAGTAGATAATAATTGGGCAATAGGTAATAAGGGCGAGCTCCTTGTTTCAATTCCGGAGGATATGAAGTTTTTCAGAAAAGTAACTATGGGAAATGTAGTTGTATTAGGAAGAAAAACACTTGCCGGTTTTCCGAACGGGCTCCCACTTAAAGGCCGTGATAATATTATTTTTTCAAAAAATCCAAATTATAAGGCGGATGGAGCAACAGTTGTTCATTCAAAGGAAGAGCTTTTTGAAGAATTGAAAGCTTATAACGATAAGGAAATATATGTAATAGGCGGAGGAAGCATATATGAGATGCTGCTTCCGTATTGTAAATATGCTTACGTTACAAAGATAGATTATAAATATGAGGCAGATACATATTTTCCAAATCTTGATATCCTTGAAAATTGGAAATTGATAGAAGAAAGTGACGAAAATACATACTTTAGCATAGAATATTATTTCTATAAATATGAAAATACATCGCCAATTGAATTTTAAAAAATTTAAATTGAAATTTAATTGTTTAAATTGAACAAAAATACTTTAAAAAAGTATTTATATGTGATATAATTTTACGAGGATTTTTTATAACTAAATAGTTTAGGGAGGTTTACATATGGGTAATATTTTTGTAACTACAGGCTCAAACATCGAGGGGTATGATATTGTTGAGTATTTGGGTTTTGTTAGTGGAGAGACAGTTTTAGGTTCCAATTTCTTAAAAGGCTTCGTAGCAGGTGTTACAGAGGCTTCTGATTCTGAAAGTGAAAAGCTTACAGCCAATTTAGAGCAGGTTAATGGTATTGCTCTTGAAAAACTAAAGAGAGTTGCTGAAAAACAGGGCGCTGATGCGATTATAGGTCTTCAGCTTAATTATACGCAGTTCGCAAATTATTCTGTTGGTACAATAGCATCCGGAACAGCAGTAAAGCTTGTAAAAAGAGATGTTGTTGAGCAGGTGGTTGCAAAAGACTTATATGTAACTAACTATTACAACAGACTTGTTCCAAGACCTGTTAAGGTTATATTGAGCGGAACCAATAAAGCTGTTAAGATATCAGCATGGTTTTACAACTATAACATGGATGACATCAAGGCTATAAGAGCTGATGTTGAGCTTACCAATCTTTATGAAGAGAAGCTGCTTCTTAAGGATTTGGATTTTGTATTTGAAAAGGGAAATATTACTCAGATAGAATCCAATGAAATTGATTGTAAGCTCCCTGCAAAGGATATACTATTAATTAAGGATTCAAAGGTTACTATTTCCAAATATGTTACCAGCCGTGGAGTATTTGCATGTAATGATTTACCTATCAATGTTACAATGCCTATGCACAGACTTATCGCTCTTAAGGAAAAGAGAGGTTTGGATGCTGTTGAGAAGTATAAGACAGACGGTATGGTTTGGACATGTAACTGTGGTTATGTAAATGAGGCAGGTTCTGATGAGTGTGTAATCTGTGCACGTAAGCAGGAGGATATGAAGAGTAATTCCAAGTTCAATCCTGATGAGATGATTGCAAAGATGCAGACTAAAGAATATGTTATTGAGATTAAAGATGTTCTTATGGAATACATTAAGGATATTGACAGTGAGTACAGAATGGAACTTCTTGAGATTATGGAATCAGGTTTACAGTACGAGAAGACAAGAGGTAACATGAAGGAAACTGTAATAGAAAAGGTAGAAAAGGTCTTTGAAGGACATTAATAATACTATTATGATTTAGAGGTGGCATGTATGGGTTCCGGTCTTAGCATGGCTAGTGTAAACAAAATAAAAGAATTAGCAGCTCAAAGAGAGTATAGCCTTGCATTAGATATTATTGACAGTCAGGATTTGTCAAAATCTCTTAATCCGCAATTTTTAAAATTATGCGGAGATATATATATAAAATCAAAAAGATATGCTGATGCCAGAAATGTATTGGTAAGAGCACATAGTATGGCACCTGAGGCAAAGCGAATAATATTTGCCTTGATAGACCTTTATACTAAGATGGGTTATAAGGAACTTGTCGATAAGTATTATGAAATTTATATGTATGATGCTGATGAAGAAAGCATTGATACAAAGCAGGTAAAGTATACTTATGAAAAGTATAATGGGGCTGAGATTGAGAAAATCAGAGATTATATAATACCATATTATATTGATAATATGGATTATGATTGGAGTTTCGAGGCGTATCTTATGCTGGTTTTGAATGATGATGAGGATGATAAAGAATTATTAAAAGCCTTGATAGATGAGTATTCAGCAACATTTAAAAACAGTGATAATTTAAAGATGATGGATTCTATAAAAGATGATAAAGTTATAGCATCCAGTAAATTTTATAATTTCAATAAAGAGATATTATCTGATGATGAAGTCGGACAAAAGATAATTCGTAGAGAAGAAAAAAAGCAGCTTGAGGTGGATTATGACAGAATAAATCCTGCTGAAGCCACAATTATTGAAGTTGTTGATGATGAAGAAAAGAAGTCAAAAGGTTTCTTTAGAAGAAAACACAATAATGAAGATTCGGATGGAAATGGAGAAACAGCTTCTGATGATGAAAAATCTGAAAGTGACAGTATAAATGATTTTTCGCAGAATGTAGATGGATTTTATGAGAATTTAAAGAATAATCAGTCTTCAGATGAAAAAAATGATGATCAGGCTCAAGAAAAGAAATTGGCTGATATTTTCAAAAAGATTTTTTCAAAAAATAAGAATGAAGATGATCAGAGTAAAAATGATTTAAACGTTGAAGAGCCAAAACCTGATGGACAAGAGCCGGACGCACAGGAAGAAGCTAAAGAAGCTGAAGTTGAAACTAAGGAAGAGCCGGACGCACAGGAAGAAGCTAAAGAAACTGAAGCCGAAACTAAGGCAGAGCCGGTCGCACAGGAAGAGGTTAAAGAAACTGAAGCTGAAACTAAGGAAGAGCCGGTCGCACAGGAAGAGGTTAAAGAGACTGAAGCTGATACAGAGTCTTCTAAATATGATGAAATAGATATAAAAGAAGAAATGGTAGTGTCCGTAAATGATGAACCTTCGGATGTGCAGGAAAAAATAAATAAGGATGAAGAAGATAATATGCAAGGCAGCGGACGTTCGATTGATATTAATAATGAAGATGATTTTTCAGAAGATGATTTTGATGACTTTTCAGAAGATGATTTTGATGAGTTTGCCGCTGAATCGGAGACTATAGAAGAACTTAGTAAAAAAGAAAATGGTGAAGAAGTTAAAGATATAGATAATGAGGCTTCATCTAAAGCGATTAATAATACCACTGTTCTTTTTGAAGATGTTGATTTATCTTTTGATGAAGATGAGGATGATTTTGAAGTTGATGATTTCTCAGATTCGAAGCAAGATGATTTTGATTTTATGCCAGAAAGTGAGACTTTCGAAGAGTTAACAGATTCTGTTTCAAATGAAAAGATTAATATTGATGAGTTTGAAGAAGCATATAATATAGAAAAAGAAACAGAACCGGAAACTGAGTCTGAAGAGACAGAACCTGAAACGGAAGAGTTTGAGGAAGAGCCTGAAACAGAAGAATTTGAGGAAGAACCTGAAACAGAAGAGTTTGAGGAAGAGCCTGAAACAGAAGAATTTGAGGCAGAGTCTAAGACAGAAGAATTTGAGGCAGAGTCTGAAACAGAAGAGTTTGAGGCAGAGTCTGAAACAGAAGAGTTTGAGGCAGAGTCTGAAACAGAAGAGTTTGAGGAAGAGCCTGAGACAGAAGAGTTTGAGGCAGAGTCTGATACAGAAGAGTTTGAGGAAGAGCTTGAGACAGAAGAGTCTGAGGAAGAGCCTGAAACAGAAGAGTTTGAGGAAGAGTCTGAGGATAAGCCTGAATCAGAAATACCTGAATCAGAGTCTGAAACAGAAGAGTTTGAGGAAGAGCTTAAGACAGAAGAGTCTGAGGAAGAGCCTGAGACAGAAGAGTCTGAGGAAGAGCCTGAGACAGAAGAGTCTGAGGAGGAGTCTGAGGAAGAGCCTGAGACAGAAGAGTTTGAGGAAGAGCCTGAGACAGAAGAGTTTGAGGAAGAGCCTGAGACAGCAGAGTTTGAGGCAGAGTCTGAAACAGAAGAGTCTGAGGCAGAACCTGAAACAGAAGAGCTTGAGGAAGAGCCTGAGATAAAAGAGTCTGAAATGGTTTCAGAATATGAGCAAATAGAAGATGAAACCGATTATTCAGAGGAAGACATTTCGGAGTTATACAGACTTGAAAGAGAAAAGATTAAAAAGGAAAATAAAGAAAAGAAACTTGATTTTCCTGTATTCAGATCTTCGTTGTTCCCTAATTATCATAATGATGTTCCTGAAGTGGAAAATAATTTCCGGGAAATTATGAATGACAGTAAGAACAAAATAGATGAGAATTTTGAGAAGGAAGCTAGATTGCAAAGAGAGACAGAAGAATTGCTTGCTTCGTTGGGAATAAAAATAAGTAGTTCTTCAAGCGCTGATGTCAAGGAAACCGGAAAAGCAATGAATAATGAAGTTAAATATGAAACTTCAAAGGAAACCGATACAAAAATTTCCAGAAGAGAATTAAAAGAATCACTTAAGATTGATTCTGAAAAAAAGAATATTCTTAGGAAAATGAAAGAATACAGATAGATCTGACATAAATAGTTACCGAAAGGGGGATAATTAAGTGGCTATTGATCAAAGAGAAGCATTGATTGCTGCTGTTAGAGCACAGGTCGAAAAGGAAAAAGCTGCTAAAGCTGCAAAGCTAAAAAAAGAACAGGAAGCTGTTAAACTAGCCGGTGTTAATATTGTAGATGAAAAATCTGACGATAATAAACCGAAATATAAGACTTTATCAGCTGAGGATTTAGCTAAAATTGAAGAGAAGAAAAGACGTAAGTATGCAGCTGAGCATGGAATTGACTTAGAAGCAGCAGAGGCTAAGGCTGCAGAAGAAGCTAAGGCTGCAGAAGAAGCTAAGGCTGCGGAAGAAGCTAAGAAAGCTGAAGAGGCCAAGAAGAAGGCAGAAGAAGCCAAGAAAGCTGAAGAGGCCAAGAAGAAGGCAGAAGAAGCCAAGAAAGCTGAAGAGGCCAAGAAGAAGGCAGAAGAAGCTAAAAAAGCAGAAGAAACCAAGAAAGCAGAATCAGAAGGATTGGGTATGAGTGTCGGCATCCAGCCTGATAAGTCCGGTAAATCTTTATCCGATGTCGGAACTAAGGATGATGAAGGACTTGGAAAGAAAGCATCCGGTGGTCTTGGTCTTAAACTTAAATTGAGTGATGATAAGACAGAAGATAAAAAATCATCTGCTGCAAAAGATAGTAAGCCAAAGGTTGATGAAAAGGCAAAATTACGTCCTGAAAAACTTGTTGGTGGAAGTGATACAGTCAAGGTAATTGAAGATGATAGTGTTACTGATGAAGAAGGTACTGTAACTAAAGATGGTAATACTACTGTAATTTCAGATGGTGCAGGATGGAAGGCGTCTGAGGAATCAAAGAAACAGACCAATCCTGATGATATTATAAATATAGTTCCTAATAGAGCTGCACCTTCAAGTGATGTCAAGAATATGTATGATCTTGATGATGACGATGAAGATGCTCTTGGAGCTGAGATATCGAAGCTTGCAGATTACAATGATGGTAAAAAGTCTGCTGAGAATAATGTTGAAGAGGCAGTCGGGGAAGAGGCTAAAAAACAGGATAAAACTGATATTGCCAATAAAAAACTTGCTGAGGAAGAAGCAAGAAAGAAAGCTGCTGCAGAAGCCGCTAAGAAGAAGACTGGTGATGCTTCCGGCAAGAAGGTATCTGCTGCTGAGGAAGCTTTAAAGAAGGCTGAAGCTCAGAGAAATAAATTAAAAGAGGCTGAAAGAAGCGCTGATGAACGTGAGAGACGTATAGCAGAGGCTCAGGCGAAGATAAGAGCTGAGGAGGCTGCTAAGAAGAGAGCTGAAGAGGCAGAAAAGAAGAAAGCAGAAGAGGCTGCAAAGCGTAAGGCTCTCGAAGAAGAACGTAAAAAAGCGGCTGAAGAAGCAAGACGTAAGGCAGAAGAAGAAGCTAGAAAGAAAGCTAAGGCAGAAGCTCAAAAGGCGGTTGATGAGGCTAAAAAGAAAGCTTCTGAAATTGAAAAGAGACTTGCTGATGCTAAAAAGGCTGAAGAGACAGCTGCAAAGACTACAGCTGATTTAAATAAGAAACTTGAAGATAATTCCAATAAACGTGCCGAAGAAGTTAAAAAGGCTAAAGAGCAGGAAGATAGTCTTAATAAAGCTAAAGAAGAGGCAAAAGCAAAGGCTGAAGAAGCTGCTAAGAAAAAAGCAGATGAACGAGCTAAGAAGAGAGCTGATTTTGAAGCTAAAGCAAAGGCTGACAAAGATGCCAGAGCAAAGCTTCTTGAGGATGCCAAGAAGGCTGAGGATGAAGCAAAGAAGGGCGTCGATGCTGCCAAGGCAGGCGTAGAAGCAGCAAAGAAAGCAGTTGAGGATGCCAAGAAGAAGGTTGAAGAAGCTGCTAAACAGTTAGAAGCTGCTAAAGCTGCACAGGCTGATGAAGAAAAGAAAGTTACCGAGGCAGATAAAAAGGTAGAAGAAGCTAATAAGAAGGTAACAGAAGAAGCTAAGAAGGTTGAAGAAACCAATAAGAAGATAGAAGCTGAAGAAAAAGCTGCAATAGAAGCAGAGAAGAAGCTTAAATCAGAAGAGGATGCTGCTGCAAAGGTAGATGCTGACAGCATTAAGAAAGCTGAATTTGCTGCAGTTGTTAAGCTTGATGAGTTTATCAAAGAAAATGCAGAAAAAGATAAGGCTAGAAAGGCCGAGGAAGATGCAGATAAGAAGGCTGTAGAAGAAGCAAAGAAGGCTGAAGAAGACGCTAAGAAGGTTGTTGCTGATATTGAAAAAGAGGTTGATGCAGTCAACAAGGAAATTGCTGAAGCTGAAAAAGCAGTAAGTGCTGCTGATACTCTTAAGCTTGATATCAAGACCTTTAATGCAGGTAGACTTCCTATCGCAGCATCATATCTTGTTAAGTATACAAAGGCAGAAGTGCTTGGTGATAGAATTGTATCCGTATTTGAAGAGGTTGCAAAAGCTGAAGGTGCATCAAGAAATATGCTTTTGTTAGGTGAGCACGGCTTTGGTCTTACAAGTGTAGGTGAGGATTTTGCAAGAAGTTTCTATGACATGGGAATTTGTAAGGCAAAGACCATTGCTAAGATAAAAGCTTCAGCTCTTAATAAGGTTAAGCTTGCAGATGCAATGACAAAGCTTAAAGGTGGATGTCTGGTAGTGGAGAGCTCAGGACTTATAGCAGCAGACAGATTGAGAGAGCTTCTTACATTAACTGCTCCTGAAAATAACGATATTATCATGATTCTTACAGGTGAGCAGGATTCTATCAAGAGACTTCTCAAGGATGTCAAAGAGGCTAATGGTAAGTTTGAGCACCAGATAAAGATTAACAGCATTAAGAATGATGATATGATAAGCATCGCTAAGGGTTACATAGAACAAAGAGGCTTCAAGGCTGATGCTGATATCGATGGAGTAATAAAAAATGCACTTATGGCTATGGAATCCGGTAACATTGACAGAATGTTAAAGTTTATCGATGACGGAATACTTAAGTGTGAGGAAAGAGAGAAAGCAAAGGGAAGTAATGACCAGAAATTACTTGCTGCAGATTTTAAATAGTAATTGAAAAAAACAGTGCCGATGTATATAATTAATTGTGTTATATGCATTGGCACTGTTTTTGTGCTATAAAAAAATACAGAGGATGATAAAAATGGTTAATATCGATATAGGAATTGATTTGGGAACCAGCAACACAGTTATATACATAAAGGACAAGGAAATCGTAGTCAATCAACCATCAGTTGTAGCGTACGAAGTCAAGACAAAAAAGATAATAGCTGTTGGTGTTAAGGCTAAAAAAATGATTGGAAAAACTCCTGAAGGAATAGATGTGGTTTGTCCGATAGTTAAGGGAGTTATCTCTGATTATACACTTACAGAGCGAATGATAAAGGCATATGTGAGAAATGCAATAGAGCAAAGAAAAATATGGGGTAAACCGACTATTTGCGTTTGTGTTCCGAGTGGGGTAACGCAGGTTGAAAAAAAGGCGGCGTGTGATGCTGTACTAAGAACCGGAGCAAGAAAGGTATATGTTTTGGAAGAACCTTTTGCAGCGGCTATAGGAACCAATGTGGACATCGATGGACCTAAAGGTCATATGTTTGTTGATATAGGCGGAGGTACTACAGATATTGCTGTTGTTACAAAGGGAGCGATAAGCATAAGTAAGTCGGTAAAGGTTGCAAGCGGTGATTTTGATGAGGCAATTATTAAATATTTAAGAAGAAAATACAGCGTTCAGCTTGGCAATATGTCTGCTGAACAGTTAAAGATAGAGATTGGATCGGTTTATCCGCGAGAACAGGATGCCGTAGGCTATGCAAAGGGCAAGGAACTTATGAAAGGACTTCCGACGAAGCTTCCTATACATTCTTCTGAGATAGAAGAGGCTACCGGAGAGGTTGCGGACATGATAGTTGAAGCAATTAAGCAGGTTCTCGAGCAGACGCCTCCTGAACTGGTAAATGATATAGCTGAATTTGGTATAGTTTTGTCCGGTGGCGGAAGCAAAATATACGGTATGGATAAGCTGATAGAGGAAAAAACGGGTGTAAGAGTAAGAAAAATGGAAAACCCGGAGCTTGTTGTAGCTACAGGCGCGGGAACAGCAAGAAAATATGTAGCTGATGAAGTGATTATTACATCCGATGTGTAATAAAAAAGTATAATAAAATCAAGGTTTATGGTGTTGCTTTAAACCATAAAATATGATATTATCTATGTATCACTGTCGAGTGGTATGCACACTTGACAAAAAATTAAACAACGGAGGTTTTCAAAATGGCAAAAAAAGTAGTTTTAGCAGGCGCATGTCGTACAGCAATCGGTACTATGGGTGGTTCATTAAGTACTACACCGGCAGCAGAGCTTGGTGCAATAGTAATTAAGGAAGCACTTAACAGAGCAGGCGTTGCACCTGAAAAGGTAGACCAGGTTTACATGGGCTGTGTAATCCAGGCAGGTTTAGGACAGAACGTAGCACGTCAGGCATCAATTAAGGCAGGTCTTCCTATCGAGGTACCAGCAGTTACCATCAACGTAGTTTGTGGTTCAGGTCTTAATTGTGTAAATATGGCTGCACAGATGATTCAGGCAGGAGATGCTGATATCGTTGTTGCAGGTGGTATGGAGAATATGTCAATGGCTCCATTTGCACTTCCACAGGGACGTTACGGATACAGAATGACTTGGCCAAGCCAGAGCCAGGGCGCTCTTGTAGATACTATGGTTAAGGATGCTCTTTGGGATGCATTTAATGATTATCATATGATCAAGACTGCTGATAATGTAGCTGAGCAGTGGGGACTTACAAGAGAAGAGCTTGATGAGTTTGCAGCAAACAGCCAGCAGAAGGCAAGCAGAGCTATCAAAGAGGGAGCATTTAAGAAGGAAATCGTTCCTGTAGAGATTAAGAAGAAGAAAGAGACAGTTGTATTTGACACTGATGAAGGAGTTCGTGACGGTGTTACACCTGAGTCTCTTGCAAAGCTTCGTGCTCTTTATCCGGACGGATATGTTACTGCAGGTAATGCATCAGGTATCAATGATGGTGCAGCAGCAGTTGTTGTAATGTCAGAAGAGAAGGCTAAAGAACTTGGTGTTAAGCCTATGGCTACATTTGTAGCAGGTGCTCTTGCAGGTGTTGCTCCTGAGATTATGGGTGTTGGTCCTGTAGCAGCTACTAAGAAGGCTATGGCTAAGGCAGATATGAAGATTGAAGACTTTGATATCATCGAAGCAAACGAGGCTTTTGCTGCACAGTCAGTTGCAGTTGGAAAGGATCTCGGAATAGATGTAGAAAAGCAGCTTAATCCAAACGGTGGTGCTATCGCACTTGGACATCCTGTTGGAGCTTCAGGCTGCCGTATCCTTGTTACACTTCTTCATGAGATGGAAGCTAAAGATGCTAAGACAGGTCTTGCTACACTCTGTATCGGTGGTGGTATGGGTTGTGCAACCATCGTAAAGAGGGAGGACTAATATGGAATTCATAACATACGAGCAGGATGGGTTTGTAGGTGTTGTTACAATTAACAGACCACAGGCACTTAACGCTTTAAACAGCCAGGTGCTTGAAGAGATAGAAGCTACTTTCGATGCCATTGATTTAGATAATACAAGAGCAGTTGTTCTTACAGGTGCCGGAGAGAAGTCATTTGTTGCAGGCGCAGATATAGGAGAGATGTCAACTCTTACAAAAGCTGAGGGTGAAGCCTTCGGTAAGAAGGGTAATGATGTATTTAGAAAGATTGAAACATTCCCTATCCCTGTTATAGCAGCCGTTAACGGTTTTGCTTTAGGCGGCGGATGTGAGATTTCAATGAGCTGCGATATCAGAATTTGTTCTGACAATGCTGTATTCGGTCAGCCTGAGGTTGGACTCGGAATTACACCGGGATTTGGTGGAACTCAGAGACTTGCCCGTCTTGTTGGCGCAGGTATGGCTAAGCAGATGATTTACTCTGCAAGAAATATCAAGGCTGATGAAGCATATAGAATCGGTCTTGTAAATGCAGTTTATACTCAGGAAGAACTTCTTCCTGCAGCTAAGAAACTTGCAGCAACTATTGCAGCAAATGCTCCGATAGCAGTTCGTAACTGCAAGAAGGCAATCAACGAAGGTCTTGAGGTTGATATGGACAAGGCTATCGTTATTGAAGAAAAATTATTTGGTGACTGCTTCGAGACAGAAGATCAGAAGGCAGGCATGGGTAATTTCTTAGAAAAGGATAAGGAAAAGAAGCTTAAGGTTGTTCCTTTCCAAAATAAGTAAAAATACACGTTGGATGAGCCAAGCGGATGCTTTTTATCTGCTTGGCTTGTGGCGTGAAATACAAAGATGTTAGTAATACATTATTCAAGGAGGACTAAAAATGATAGTAGGAGTTATTGGTGCCGGAACTATGGGTTCAGGTATAGCACAGGCTTTCGCAATGACTGATGGTTATGAGGTTAGACTTTGCGATATTAAGGAAGAGTTTGCTGAGGGTGGAAAGGCTAAGATTCAGAAGAATATAGATTTCCTCGTTGGTAAAGAGAAGATTACAGCAGATAAGGGTGCAGAGATTATGAGCAAGATTACAACAGGTCTTAACAATATCTGTGCTGATTGTGATCTTATAATCGAGGTTGCACTTGAGAAGCTTGAGATTAAGCAGAATATATTCAAAGAGCTTTCAGGTATGGTAAGCAAGGATTGTATCTTTGCTTCAAATACTTCATCACTTTCTATCACTAAGATTGGTGAGGGCTTAGACAGACCGCTTATCGGTATGCACTTCTTCGATCCTGCAGATAGAATGAAGCTTGTTGAGGTTATCAAGGCTGAGAACACTCCACAGGATATGGTTGATAAGATTAAGGCTATAGCAGTTGAAATCGGAAAGACTCCTGTAGAGGTTAAGGAAGCTCCTGGATTCGTAGTAAACAGAATCTTAATCCCAATGATAAATGAAGCAATCGGTGTTCTTGATGCAGGTACTGCTTCAGCTGAGGATATCGATATCGCTATGCAGCTTGGTGCATCACATCCAATGGGACCTCTTCATCTTGGAGATCTTATCGGGCTTGATATCTGCCTTGCAATTATGGAAGTTCTTTATACTGAAACTAAGGATGAGAAGTACGCTCCACAGCCACTTCTTAAGAAGATGGTTGCAGACGGAAAGCTCGGCAGAAAGACCGGCGAAGGTTTCTTTAACTACGCAAAATAGTATTTAAACTATAAAAACATATAAAATGGAGGAACAAAAATCATGGATTTTACATTGAGCAAAGAACATGAGATGGCAAGAACTCTTTTCAAGGATTTCGCTGAAAATGAAGTTAAGCCGCTTGCTCAGGAAATCGACGAGCAGCACAGATTTCCAAGAGAAACAGTAGAAAAGATGGCTAAGTACGGATTCTTAGGAATTCCTGTACCAAAGGAAAACGGTGGACAGGGATGTGATCCTTTAACATATGTTATGTGTGTTGAGGAGCTTTCTAAGGTTTGCGGTACTACAGGCGTTATCGTATCAGCACATACTTCACTTTGTGTTGATCCTATCCAGACTTATGGTACACCTGCACAGAAGGAGAAATATCTTCCTGACCTTGCTTCAGGTAGAAAGTTAGGTGCATTTGGTCTTACTGAGCCGGGTGCAGGTACTGACGCTCAGGGACAGCAGACTAAGGCTGTACTTGATGGAGATGAGTGGGTACTTAATGGTTCAAAGTGCTTCATTACTAACGGTAAGGAAGCTGATGTATATATCGTTATCGCAGTTACAGGTACTGTTGAGAAGCGTGGTAAGAAGATGAAGGAAATATCAGCATTTATAGTTGATAAGGGAACTCCTGGATTCACATTTGGTACTAAGGAAAACAAGATGGGTATCTGTGGTTCATCAACTTATGAGCTTATATTTACTGATTGCCGTATCCCTAAGGATGCACTTCTTGGACAGAAGGGTAAGGGCTTCAATATTGCGATGCATACACTTGATGGTGGACGTATCGGTATCGCTGCTCAGGCACTTGGTATTGCAGAGGGCGCTCTTGAAACTACAATCAACTACGTTAAGGAAAGAAAGCAGTTTGGCAGAAGCATAGCTCAGTTCCAGAATACACAGTTTGTTTTGGCTGACCTTGCTACTAAGGTTGAGGCTGCTAAGCTTCTTGTATATAAGGCTGCTATGAAGAAGGCTGAGTTTGCTGTTAATCCTAAGGCTTCATATTCAGTTGAGGCTGCTATGGCTAAGCTTTGTGCAGCAGAGGTAGCTATGGAAGTAACTACTAAGTGTGTTCAGTTACACGGTGGTTATGGTTACATCAAAGAGTACGATGTAGAGCGTATGATGCGTGATGCTAAGATTACTGAGATCTACGAAGGAACTTCTGAAGTTCAGCGTATGGTTATCAGCGCAAACTTATTAAAGTAGGAGGAAGAGAACGTGAAGATTATCGTTTGTATAAAGCAGGTACCTGATACAAAGGGCGGCGTTCAGTTTAACCCTGATGGTACATTAAATAGAGCTGCAATGCTTACAATCATGAATCCTGATGATAAGGCTGGACTTGAGGCAGCACTTAGATTAAAGGATGAGTACGGTGCTGAGGTTACTGTACTTACAATGGGATTACCAAAGGCTGAGGATGTTCTTCGTGAAGCTATGGCTATGGGAGCTGATAAGGGAATCCTTGTAACAGACAGAGTTTTAGGTGGTGCTGATACTTGGGCTACATCTACTACAATCGCAGGTGCAATCAGAAATCTTGAGTATGACCTTATTATCACAGGTCGTCAGGCTATCGATGGTGATACTGCTCAGGTTGGACCACAGATTGCTGAGCATCTCGGACTTCCTGTTATCTCTTATGCACAGGATATAAAGATTGACGGAGACAGCGTTATCGTTAAGCGTCAGTATGATGACGGTTATCATATGTTAAAGGCAAAGATGCCATGTCTTATTACAGCACTTTCAGAATTAAATGATCCAAGATATATGACTCCTGGTGGAATCTTTGATGCAGTTAAGGCTGAGATTACTACTTGGGGAAGAGCAAATCTTGTAGATGTTGATGATGCAAACCTTGGACTTAAGGGCTCACCAACTAAGATTGCAAGAGCTTCCGATAAGGTAAGAAAGGGTAGCGGAGAAAAGGTTAACCTTGATGCCGAAGAGTCAGTTAAGTATATCGTAGATAAGTTAAAAGATAAGCACGTAATATAATATAAAGGAAAAGTGGTGAATAAAATGGGATTAGAAGAATATAAGGGCGTATATGTCTTTGCACAGCAGGTTGATAACGTTTTAAGTAACATTTCCTTCGAATTAATCGGTGAAGGTAAGAGACTTGCTAAGGATTTAGATACAGATGTAACAGCAGTTTTAGTAGGTTCAGGTGTTAAGGCACTTGCAGATGAGCTTGCTGCTTATGGTGCAGACAAGGTTATCGTTGTAGATGATCCTGAACTTAAGAATTACAGAACTGAACCATATGCACATGCACTTGCTTCAGTTATTAATGAGTACAAGCCTGAGATTTTCTTGGTTGGTGCAACTGCTATCGGTAGAGATTTAGGTCCTACTGTATCAGCAAGAGTGGCAACAGGTCTTACTGCAGACTGTACTTCGCTTGAGATAGGTGATTTCCCTATCAATCCAATTCCGGGACAGGAGCAGAAGCACAATCAGCTTCTTATGACTCGTCCTGCATTTGGTGGTAACACTATAGCAACTATCGCTTGTCCTGATAATCGTCCACAGATGGCTACAGTTCGTCCGGGCGTTATGCAGAAGCTTGACAAGGTTGAAGGAGCTAAAGCAGAGGTTATCGAGTTCAATCCTGGATTTACTCCAAATAACAGATATGTAGAGATTCTTGAGGTTTCTAAGGCTGTTTCAGATATCAAGGATATCATGGATGCTAAGATTCTTGTATCAGGCGGACGTGGTGTTGGTTCACCTGAGAACTTCAAGCTTCTTGAGGATTTGGCAGAGGCTATCGGTGGACAGGTTTCATGTTCACGTGCCGTTGTTGATTCAGGCTGGAAGCCAAAGGAACTTCAGGTTGGTCAGACAGGTAAGACTGTTCGTCCAAATGTTTATTTTGCAATTGGTATTTCAGGTGCTATTCAGCACGTTGCAGGTATGGAGGAGTCTGATATCATCATCGCAATTAACAAGGATGAGGATGCTCCAATCTTTGATGTAGCTGACTACGGTGTAGTTGGTGACCTCAACAAGATTGTACCGGCACTCACTGAGGCAATCAAAGCAGAGATAGCTAATAAATAATAAAGCTATGTTCATTTGGTTACACCAAGTGTGAGATATGAGACTTTCACACCCGGTAATCTGTAAATAGAATGTATATAATAAGGCAGTTTATCAACTTGCCATCGATTTGTAAAATCAGAGCACTCATGCTTTTGAGATTCGCACGAAAACGAGAACTCGCTTCGCTCAAACAGCTCGTTTTCTGAGCGAATCATCTTCAAGCATTCGTTTCTGATTTTGCACAAATCGGGCAAAATGTTGATTAAACTGCCTTTTATATCCATTCTTTTATTTACAGATTACCGGGTGTAAAGTCTCATTCCGCACTTCGTGCGGATGAACATAGCTGATATAGTTGTATAATTGATAAAATGTAATTATTATTTATATCTGATTTAGAGAGTTTGTATCCTCGAAATATAATTCTAAAGCTTCATTTAGATTGGTTTGTGCTTCAAGCATTGTTTTTCCTTGTGATGTAACATTTGTGGATATGTCTGTCGCAATATACCATGGGTCTTCAAATACTATTTTAATTTGACTTGTCATAGTTACGCCTCCGTATCTTTTTCGATTATCGTATCAAAGCATAAGAGTAGCAAGCGGAGAATTATTGGTACAAATAAAACTATAAATATTATTGATAATATAAGTCTGTCTTTAAATGATCTCATTTTATCGATAAATAATATGAGAGTTAAAAATGATAATAGGAGTATGAGTAATATGTTTAGCCTAAAGTAAATTATAGTGTCTCTGCGTATTATGTGCTGACTGCCGATAGACATCAAAATAGTTCCGGTAAATACGATAATCATTTCTGTTATCAGTGTAATGATAAAATTTGTGCTTTTACTCCATTCGTTATTAAATGGTATACTTTTAAAAAGGCAGAGCATAAATCCGGAGAATAAAAGTAAAGTGCCTAAAAAAGAAAATGATATGTCCTTTACTATACATGCTTTTGATAGTTTTTTGTTTCGCCAGTTGTGTATGCGTATACTATTATCATTTTCACGATATATTTTATATCGTTCATTTTTTAAGCCCAGCAATAGTTTGTATTCTTCGTTGTATTTGTTTTGGTTTGATATAACATATGTGTATTCTTGTGAATTAAAAATTATAGTATTTATAATTTTGTTATCGTCCTCCAAGACTTTTATTTCATAGTCTTCTTTGGTGAGGGTTATTTCATTATAAGCTTCATTGTAATTTGTTTCGCCTTCAGCTTTCTTTATATTCATATATATATCTTTAAGTGAATTAAGCTTCATTTGAATTATCCTCTTGTTTAATATTTTGCTTTTCAGATTACACAGGACGAAGTTTGTGTGGTTTTATTTGTTTTCTTCAATAAATTTTCTTACTTCGTCAGGGTTGTTTTCGATTAAAAGCGGTTCGACGTTGTTTTTGGTGGAGTAAAGCATGGGACTTCCGATGCTTTCTTCAAGATAAAAACTTTCGTCTATAGGATAGTAATCGTGCACTATGCCGAAACCTGTTGTTGAAAACAAATAATATGAAAAATATAATTTTGCCGTTATGCTTTCGGATATTTCCTTAGGCAGACTGTTTCTTACAGCGTCAGTGCTTGTGGCAGTATCGGTTTTCCATGCCTTTGATATAGCATCGGTTATTGCGTCTTTATCTTCGCCGGCATAGGTGATGATATCATCTATTGTAAGTGTGTGTAATGTAATGTATTCTTTTAGTGCATCAAGTCCTTCTGTATTGTATTCTTCGCCGTCAATTACTATGTTGTTGCCGTGAAACTGAAAGGTTATTCTGTCGGCAGGGTAGGTTGGTATATATGTTATGTCAAAGCTTTTTTCATCTTCAGAGTTATTTTTGACTTTTGATTTAATTTTTATATCACCAAGAAGCTTATATATTTCTTCGTTTGTCTCGCCAAATATATACATGCCGTATAGTATATCCTGCTCGTAGTCGTAATAGTTATTGAGTGTTCCATAGTAATAAGAACCGTCCTCGGAAGTTGGATTTACGGTTTTGTATGAGTCAAGTTCGCGCAGATAGTGATTGTTGTATTTATTTTGAGTTGTAATATATATAGCAAAAAATATTATCAATATAAGAATTACAGCGAGTATAGATAAGAATTTTATTTTTTGTTTTTTCATTTTGTTTATACCTCTTTATTTTTCAAAATCAAATATTGTTTCATATTTTAAATTATTATATATCAAAAATCATATTTGAACAATCAAAACGTATTGGAACAATCAAAACAAAACGTTTCTTGACTATAAAACAAATTGTATTTGTACAATCAAAACAACGGATTGATTTAGAAAAGTTGCTTTGTTATAATGAACGCATGGGCGATGAACATATCTTCATAATAAATGAGTATTGCCTTAAGGCTTTAATTTGTGTTGAAGGGATTAGATTTAAATGAAAGAATATAATTTCTACGGATGGGAACAGGCGGATGTGCCTGCTTTAGATGATACATACAATGGGATAAACACACCGCGTGATTTGTATGATGCATTATCAGATATTTGGTGCGAATATACTTGTGCGCCACGTTTGAGAAATGAGTGGTCATCTGACAATAAAACTCTTGGTCAATGCTCAATCACGGCATTTCTGGTACAGGATATATTTGGCGGTGAGGTCTATGGTGTACTTCGCCCGGGTGGGAATTATCACTGTTATAATGTAGTCGGTGATAAGAAATTTGATCTGACAAGTGAGCAGTTTGGGGATGAGGTACTTTGCTATGACGATAATCCCATACAGACGCGAGAGGTTCATTTTGCCAAGGAAGAGAAAAGATTAAGATACGAATATCTGAAAAATGAATTATTGAAAGCTACAAATGCAAATAACACAAGTGCAAAAAGTGAGCATACAACCCTTTGCTACATAATTAAGGATGGCAATGTGCTTATGATGCTTCGCAATAAGAAAAAGCAGGATATCAATCAAAATAAATGGATAGGTGTGGGAGGACATTTTGAACATGGTGAAAGTCCGGATGAATGCCTTTTAAGAGAGGTTAAGGAAGAAACGGGCTTGACGCTTACAAGCTATAAGGCAAGAGGCATCGTTACATTTTGCTATAAGGATGTGGTTGAATATATGCATCTTTATACTGCCGACCAGTATGAGGGCGAGCTATCTATTTGTGATGAGGGTGAGCTTTCCTGGATTGATGAGGACAAGGTTATGGACCTAAATATCTGGGAGGGTGACCGGATATTTCTAAAGCTTTTACTTGAGGATGCGGGATATTTTTCGCTAAAGCTTATCTATGATGATGAAGGAAGGCTTATAGATAAACAGCTTGTTATTTATTAACGATTTACATAACTATAAGTTTTTGAAATGGATAACACATAGAAGATAATAAATATAAGAATAAGTTGATGTAAATATATTATATAAATTTTTTAATATATTTCGGAGGATGCTATGTTTAGAGAAGTTACCATGGAGGAAATCTCCGATGGAAGAACCTATGAATTAAATGACATGGTTAAGTGTGATACCGGCGACTGTAAGGATTGCCATAAGTGCTGTACGGGTATGGGTTCGTCGGTGATAATAGATCCGTTTGATGTCTGGAGATTAAAAAATGAACTTAAGCTTGGCTTTGAAGACCTTTTGCAAAAGGAATATATAGAGCTTAATATGGTAGATGGTTTGATTCTTCCCAATCTAAAGATGAATGAGAAGGATGCCTGTTCATTTTTAGATAATAACGGAAGATGCAGCATACATAAGTCAAGACCCGGGATTTGCAGGATTTTCCCGCTTGGCAGGGTTTATGATGAAAAGGGTTTTAAGTATTTTGTTCAAAAAGGACAGTGCAGTAAAGAAAAAAGTCTTGCGAAAATCAAGGTTAAGAAGTGGATTGATACGGATGGACTTTCAAAAAATCAGGAATATGTTTTAAAATGGCATGATTTTATAAGAGCTGTCGGAGATAAGATGATTAGACTGAGGGACAGTGGCAGGGGTGAGATGCTTAATGATATAGCCATGTACGTTCTAAATGAGTTTTTTGTCAAGGATTTTTCTACAGAGATGTCAGACATTAATTATGAAGAATTACAAGATGATAATGTTGGTGCTTTTAATGGGATTTATGATATAATTGTTGACAGAATTGAAAAAGCTCATGATGTAATATTTAAATAATACTAAAGAAACGCGATTTAAAAATACCGAATATCTGTGACTCGAAAATACGATATAAGGCAAAAAAATTAAATAAGGCAAAAAAAACTAAATAAGGCTTAAACATTACTAAATGAATAAATTAAAAAACTAAAATAAAAAAGTGAGGATGAAAGATGCTTGGAATAATCGGTGCAATGGATGAAGAAGTAAGCAAATTAAAAGAGGCTATGGAAGATGTTGAAATAACAAAAAAGGCCTCAATGGATTTTTATAAGGGCAAGATGTCCGGAAAGGATGTAGTTGTGGTTCGCTCCGGTATAGGCAAGGTTAATGCCGGTATGTGTACTCAGATTCTTTCGGATTTATATGGCGTTGAGGCTGTTATCAATACAGGTATTGCCGGAAGCTTAAATGCTGATATAGATATAGGTGATATAGTTCTTTCTACTGATGCACTTCAGCATGATATGGACGCAACAGGTTTTGGATATGAGCCGGGAGTCATACCGCGTATGGAGACATCGACATTTATAGCTGATGAAAAATTAAGAAGTATAGCAAAGGAATGTTGTGTAAGGGTTAATCCTGATATTAAGGTGTTTGAAGGAAGAGTAGTAAGTGGAGATCAGTTTATCTCAGATAAGGGTGTTAAAGACAGAATCGTAAAAAGCTTTGCAGGCTTTTGTACGGAGATGGAGGGCGCAGCCATAGCTCAGGCAGCTTATCTCAATAAAATTCCTTTTCTTATTATAAGAGCGATATCGGATAAGGCGGATGACAGTGCGACAGAGGATTATCCAACCTTTGAAAAGAAAGCTATAGAGCACAGCGTTAAATTGGTTAAAGCTATCGTGGAAGAATATTAAATTACGATATTGACATATGCCATGATACAATTTAGGTACACACAAATCTCGCTGGCGCTCACGATTTGCTTTGTACCTAAATTGTATCATAGCATAGTTAACTGCATATTATATATAGCTAAAAACAATAATGATTTTAATAACTTATTATGTTATACTTGTAAAAGAATTTATTTAATGAAAAGGAGATACAAAAATGGACTTAATTCCAAGCTTTTCCGTTGACCACACTAAGATTGTTCCGGGAATCTTTACCAGTAGAGTAGATGTTCTTGGAGATCAAAAGGTTACAACCTATGACGTAAGAGTCACAAGACCTAACATAGAGCCTGCTGTTGAAGTAGCAGCAATGCATACACTGGAGCATATTATCGCTACATACTTAAGAAATAATCCTGATTGGAAGGATGAGATTATCTACTGGGGACCTATGGGATGCCTGACAGGTTTTTATCTTATCATGAAGGGTAACCGTGAACCAAAGGATATCTACGATCTGGTTCTAAGAGCCTTTAAGTCGGTAGAAAGTACAGATGAGGTTCCGGGTGCTTCTGCGGAAAACTGTGGTAATTATCTGATGCACAATCTTGAGATAGCTAAGTGGTATGCACGTAAATTTGCCGGTTATTTAACTGAAAACAAAGGAAAGTCTGAAATCTTTGAGTATCCAAGGTCTGAGAGACTCGTGACTGAAGACGGTCGTCAGTTTTTTGATTCTTAGATAATGGTATAAGAATATACTTTTTAAAAATGCTTCAAAGAGCATGGCTTTATATTTGATTATCATAACAAAATATTATTAATTAAAAAGACAAAATCTGAAATATAAATCGGATTTTGTCTTTTTTAGTTTACATAATTGAAATGAGTTGACATAAAAATGATACTATTTGTTGCATTTTACAAAATATATTGACTAAAAATATAAAATTTTATAATCTTAAATTATAAGGTTAAAAGGTATGGCGAAATATGGGAGGCTGGCATTATGAGTAATGACAAAAAATTTACGAATGAGGCAGATGATAATAAATCTGAAAATGAAAATGGAGGTAAGAAAAAATTAAATTATAGTGCATATTATAATGATATTATAGTGAGAGAGCAACCTTTCTATAATATTGATAAAACTTATAAAGGGAAATATGTTCCACTGAAAAAACAGGATCTGTTTAAATAAATCAGATATTCATCTTTTTATAAAATAATCCGATATAACCATTGGCGAGGTGGCTTTATAATTTTTAATAATGAAAATATTGTATATTATTTTATTATAATACACAAAATGCACCATTATTAACAAAAAAAATACCATATTTTGTAGAATTTTATAAAAAACTATTTTATTTTTTATAATAATGTGGTATAATTCCTTATATTATGGCATAAAAGACGTATTTTTATGCCTAAAAATCTTAGAGAATTAAATATAATTAATTAAGAGAATACAGAAATTTTAATAAACGCAGCTGTTGAAAAGGTTTATCAGGTAAATTAATTATAATGATGAGGTGAAGAGATGAATTTTAAGGACAAATTAATTAAAAGGTTAGTTGATGTCGGTAAAAAACATAGGATATTGGTATATCCTATGCTCATTCTTGTTGCAATAATAAGTGCAATTTCTCATGCTGTATATTGGGGAAAAGGCAATGGCAGAAAGCTTGTTGCTTCTGTTGCTATAGTTGCGCTTTTGATTACACAATCTCTCTTCCTTACATCATCAGCGGATATGGGCGACAGTCCCGAGCCTGATGCAGGAGCGACCGTGTCGGACGAAACTCCTGTTGATGTAGACTCACCGGATGGAGCCATAATAGATGAAGGTTCGGTTGATGAGGCAGTTTTAAATGATGAAGCAGCAGAGGATTCTGTTTTAGATGAAGGCGAAAGCTTAGATGCTGCAAATGCAGATAATAATGATATTGCAGATGATAATATGACTGATGGAACTCTGAATGCCGAAGGAGAAAGTGATAATCCGGATGGCTCGGAATTGCCTGAAGAATTGTTAAATGATGATATAGATGTATTGGGCGCTGAAGGAGATGAGGGTACTGAAGAAACCCCTATTTCAAATGGCGTTAAATATTATATGTATTATACTGTTAACGGTTCAGCTGCAACTTCATATCTTGGTGGTTCAGCTGTTAATGAAACAGGTGAGGCAAATCAGTGGTTTTCTTCGGCAGATGCAAAGGCAGCATGGGAATTTGGTGATTATAAAGGAATATCGGTATCGGGTCCGTTCTTTGATACAGCAGGAACACCCGCAGATAATTCTGCTGAAGCATTTGCATCTGATACAGCTACAAAAGATGGCGATGGAAATGTAAATGTTTATTTTATAGCTTCAAGAGTAAGCTATGATGTGGTTATTACCAGTGCAGGAACTACTTTGACAGCTACAGATACTGTCCCTTATGTATCAAGTGATTTAGCTATTGCTGGTTCTGCGTATACTATCAAAAGTGCAGAAGATTATGGATTGGTTAATAAAGGATATACATTTAACGGTTTGAGCGGAAGCTATATCTCAGGTGATAAGGATGCTGAAGTTACTGTCAATGTTGCATCATTAGTTTCTCAGATTGATGCTGAAGCAGTATGGACACCTCAGCCTTTCAAAGTTAAATGTTATGTTACTTCCGATGCTATGGAGGATAAGGTTACACTTGCAGATCCTTCAAATACATATATAGAGGTTAATTGTATATATGGTCAGGATGTAAGTTTACCAAATGCATCAACAGTTTCGGGATATGCTACAAGTAAAGGTTATTATTTCTCAGGCTGGCAGCTTGGAGGAAATGAATATACAAGTATAAATGCATCTGAGCTTGCGGAATTTGCCGAAGGTTCCAATGATGTAAATGAATATGGTAAAGATTTGGTTGCGGTTTGGAAATACAGAAACGTAACACCAAGTCTTGTGAAAAACGCATCAAGTACAGGTAAGACTACTGTTGAAGGTCTTAGTATTACCGCTGAGTATGGAGATACGGTAAATGTTGATGTGCTTACAAATTATGTTGAGGCAGGAGATGGATCAACATCTGTAAATAATTTCTCATATGAGATTACTTCGGGTAATGGCGATTTGGCTGCACTCGGACTAAATATATCTACAACTACTGATTCAGGAACAGGTAAGGTAGTAGGATTTAATATCAATGGTACTTTAAATAATATAAATACAGATTGGGCAAATGTTGTAATTACAATTACAGATGAGAATAAGCTTGATTCTGCAGGAAAGGACAGCTTTACTATCAAAGTTAAGTCCAATAAAAAGCAGGTTACTATAGTTCCATCATCTATAAAGAATGGTGACAAGGCTGTAACAAAGGCATATGACGGTGATGCCAAGATGACAGTTTCAGACAGATGTGATGTAGAAACCAGGATTGGAAGTGATGAGGTATATGCTAAGTTCAGTACTGAGGCAGAGGCTGATAACGAAAAAGCAGGTACCGGAAAAGCACTTACCATCAAAAATGTAACCTTGGATGGTGCCAAGGCAGGATTCTATGAACTTTTAGATGACTCAGGTGCTGTAGTGGATGGAGGAAATATTACTATCCCGGGTATTGCAACCATAACTCAAGGTTCAATTGCTCTTGGAATTGAACTTGTGGAAGGAGAAAGCGATAGTATATTATTTGGTCAGGCAACACCAAAATACAGACTTTATATAACTAATCCGGAAAATCTTGCTGAATCTGATATAGCAGATTATGAAGCTGACAATGAGACATTTATAAAGAATAAACTTGGATTTACAGGAGAGTATAGTTGTGCAAGAACTCTTTACAGCAATCCGGGAGAATATTCGATTTATCCTGTTATTGATACTTCAAAAGCAAATTACCTCTCAACATCACCTTCTGCAAAATTCACTGTAAGCAGAGAGTCAGGTAATGGACATTATGAATTACAGAATAGTCCGGTAAACGGTATATATGCTGATTTAAAGATAATTGCAACAAATGATTATGATAAAATCAGATTATTAGATGATGGTGAGGGTGATATAGCTGAGTCTATGTCAAAAGCCAGTGCAACCGCATTATTTGACAATGTTGTGTCTGTACCTAATATGCAGGATGGAACTGTAAGAATACAGATGCTTAACTCTTCAACAGGTGCAATTACTGAGATAGTTACACTTGAACATATCAGCGTAGATAGAAATTGTCCAAGTCTTGAAAGCTTTAGTGTTACACCGGCTGAAAAGTTTAATGAATTTAATTTTGGTACATACTATCATGCACAGGAAGTGGATGGTATAAAGGTTGAAGCCGCAACATTAAAATTCACATATTCATCAACGGGTAGTGAGTGTGATAAATTCTACTATGAATTCCTGGATGAAGATGGTAATGTTCGTGGTAATATAACACATGAAGTAAAGATGACAAAGGATGAGTCAACAGGATTATATCATGCAACTATTACTATAGGAACAGGAACTTATGGTAAATTAAGAGTATATGCAACAAATCTTGTTGGTACACCTTCAGATGTTAGTTACATTAAATTAAATGAAAGTCTTTCCAAAATGACTGATTATTATGAGTGGATGGTAGAAAACAGTATCTCTGCTTCAGATATTAAGGTCGTTGATTCAAAAGGAAATACAGCAGTATCGGGAGTATGGTATAATTCACTTTCTTACAGTACTACCGCAACAGATAATGATAGTGGAATTCAGTATA
>JAFUGL010000013.1 GCA_017469405.1 Lachnospiraceae bacterium
CTATGGTTCATAATGATTACCTCTATGATGAATTTATGAAGCAATATGAAAATGAAGAGATAGCGTATATCAGAGTTGTACAAAGCACTACAGAGGGAGATGCCATAATATATGATATATTTTACAGACCGGAATCAAAGGAATGGATGGATGCATTCTATTCGGAAAGACTTTTCGTTGTGGTAGATTCGACAAGGGATAAGTTTGCAGCAGAGGACGACAGGACGATTACTATGAGAATATTTGATGGTGTCGCAGAATACGAAGGAGATACAGGCTTATATTGGGTTGCATATAGAGGAAATGTTGATGATATAGATTTAGACAGTGACGATACATTTGTGATTGCACATATTAACTGATTTAGGATATAATTTTGAGGAAGAGGCGTTTTGAAGAAAAAACACAATCAGAGTTTAAATACAAGAAAATTAAAAAAATCAGGAGGTAGAAAATGGGTTCAGTAGCTAAGGTTTATTTTACTAAAGAGATTACACCGGAAAATGTAGTGCGTCTTTTTGATGTGCTTGGAAGAAAGCTTGACGGAAAAGTGGCAGTAAAGGTTCATTCGGGAGAAGCAGGCAATCAGAATTTTCTTCATCCGGAATTTTGGAAGCCTATGGTTGAGCATGTGGGTGGAACGGTTGTAGAATGTAACACCGCATATGAGGGTGAGAGAAATTCTACGGAAAAGCACAAGAAGCTTATTTATAATCACGGTTGGAACAAATATTTTGATGTGGACCTGATGGATGCGGAAGGTCCTGATATTGAGATTCCGATTAAGCGAAATGCGAAGCATTTGAAATCAGATATTATGGGTAAGAACTTCCTTAATTATGATTCAATGCTTGTACTGTCACATTTCAAGGGACATCCTATGGGCGGTTACGGCGGAGCACTTAAGCAGCTTTCTATCGGATGTGCATCTACCGCAGGCAAGGTAAATATTCACTCTGCCGGAAAATATGTCAAGACGGAGGAACAGGACATTGTCTGGGGAGATTTGCCGGAGCAGGATGCATTTTTGGAGTCTATGGCTGAGGCGGCATCTGCAGTAGTGGATCATTTTAAAGATAACATCGTTTATATAAATGTTATGGCCAATATGTCTGTTGATTGCGATTGCTGTGCGGTTGCTGAGGATCCTTGCCTTAAGGATATCGGAATTCTTGCAGCGACTGATCCTGTTGCGATAGACAGAGCGTGCATAGATTTGGTTATGCAAAGTAAGGACAGAGGAAGAGAGCATTTCCTTGAAAGAGTCACTTCAAGAAATGGAGAGCATACCATAGATGCCGCCTGTGAATTGGGAATCGGCGTTAAAGAATATGAATTAATAGAAGTCTGATGATATAAACATGTAGATTATAAATAGAACAAATCATGATGCATTACTTGAAATAAATGATTAATATTGGCTTAAAAGGTGTTGTAAGTAGAGATGCTTATAGCACCTTTTTGTTTTGTTGACAAATAATTATTATAATTATATAATTAACGTTATATAACAAGAGTTATATAACGAAAGGAGGTTATTATGCCACCCAAAGTTAAGATTAGTAAGGAAATGATTTTGGATGCCGGTTTTAAAATTATCCGGGAGGAAGGATATGAGCATTTTAATGTAAGAAGAATCGCTGAAGTCCTGCATTGTTCTACACAGCCGATTATGTATAATTTTAAGACTGTGGAGGAGATAAGAGCTGCTGTTTATAAAATAGCGGATGATTTTCATACGGGATATATTATGCCGGATATGTCTGAAAAAGAAAATCCGCTTCATAAGCTTGGGATGAATTACATAAGGTTTGGATATGAAGAAAAAAATCTGTTCAGATTTTTATTCCAGAGTAATGAGTTTTCAGGAAGTGATATCGGACAATTGATTGATAATCCCGAAGCTTCACCAATCGTTGGAATGGTTGCAGCGGGGGTCGGATGCGGCATAGATGAGGCAAAGGATATATTTTTGGAGTTTTTCTGTGTGGTTCATGGATTTGCGAGTCTGCTTGCCAATAATTCCATGAATTATGATGAGGAAAAGGCAGATAAGCTTTTAACAAAAGTATTTAATGGAGTAATTGCGGCGAGAGATAAAAATTGAAAGCTATGTGATATGGGTAAAGGTACTATGTTACACAGCGAAAGATAAAAATGACAGGTATGTGACATAATATGAGAGAGGAAGAATAATATGAAAAAGTTATATGAAAAAAGTGAAATCTGGTTTGCGGTAATGTGGATAATTATATATGTGGTTGTTTGCGGTAATCTTAGGAATCTGGGAGATGACAGCCCTTATATGATGCTTGGACTGATTGTGATATCGGTGCTTATGTTTGCATTTGTAAAAGCAAATCATCTTGAAGAAAAGTACGGACTTAATCATTGGTCAAAGAATTTCAAAGCGATGTTACTTTTGATACCTCTTTGGATTATAACAACTGGTAATTTATGGGGAGGAATTGAACCTCATTACAAAGGTGCCGGCCTTATATTTGCAGTTGTTTCAATGGCGCTTGTTGGATTTGCGGAGGAGCTCATATTCAGAGGCTTTTTATTTAAGGCAATGCTTAAGGATGGCAAGCCTATAGTTGCAATAATCGTTTCATCCGTAACCTTTGGAATGGGACATATAGTGAATCTGCTTACAGGGCATTTCGGTCTTGAAACATTTGTACAAATGTTTTATGCAGTAGCCATAGGTTTTATAATGACATATGTATTTTACATAGGAAAAAGTCTTATCCCTTGTATCATATCTCACAGCCTGATAGATGTATTTTCAAAATTTAATAGTGGTAATGAATTGGCAGAATGGATATATATTGGTGTGGTAATTGTGACATCCGTAGTCTACTGTATATATCTTAGCAGGCTTAAAAAGGATGAATAAGATTAGAAGCTTTCTGGCTTTATATAAAACAGGGTGCTGAGCATAGCGTTAAGTGGTAACGTGCTATGCGAGCACCCTGTTTTTGCTAAGTCAGAAAGCTTCTTACGATTCATTCACCAGCTTGCCGGTCATATGCTCTATGGTCAGTTCAAAGCATTGAACCCTTGGCAGGGCATTGGCAAGCTCTTTTTTTAGGTATTCTTCATCGTCAGTAAACTTTTGGCAAAGCTTTGTACAGATTTCTCTTGCTTTGTTATCATCGTTTATTAACTTGATTCTTCCGAATACTATAACGCTGTTTATATTAAGTGCCCATTCGCCTTCTTTTCTGTAGCCTTTATCATACACACAAAAGCTTACCTTATCGCAGGCTTTTACGGCATCAATTTTGTGCCCTTCCTTTGCACCGTGAAAATAAATCTTATTATCCTCTTCCGAATAATAATGGCTTATCGGAATACCGTAAGGATAGCCGTCGTCACCGATCATCGACAGTACGCCTCTTGGTTCATTCTTAAGAAGCCTTATACATTCTTCTTTAGTTATCTGCTGTTTAAAACGTCTCATTTCCCTAAACATATCATCACCCTGCGTAGTTTATTTTATAGCCTTATTTTATTTTTTTATATGGTTTATGTCAAATGAAAGTTAAAATAAGGTGGTTATAGCTTAATTCTATAACCCGCCATATTATTTAAGAATTATGCAAAATCTGTTGATTATAATATAATAACCACAACAGGAGAGAACTGAATTCATATATGAAAAGAGGGTGATTGTTATGAAACAGATACTTTGCTTTGGTGATTCAAATACATACGGATATATACCTGAAACCGGTAAAAGATATCCTTGGGGAGTAAGATGGACAAGTATATTAAATGAAAAGCTTGGCCTTGAGGAATACAGAGTTATAGAAGAAGGCTTATGTGGAAGAACTACAATATTTGAGGATCCTTTAAGAGAAGGAAGACGTGGTACAAAGCTTCTTCCGGTACTTTTGGAAACCCACAATAATCCGGATATAATAGTTGTTATGCTTGGAACAAATGATTGCAAGACAGTATATAGCGCGACTCCCGAGATAATAGGAAAGGGAGTAAAGAGGCTTCTCACACAGATAAGAAATTTATCAGAAGAAAGTAAGGTTTTACTTATATCACCGATTCATCTTGGAGAAAGAGTCTGGGAGGATAATTTTGATACTGAGTTTTCACCGAAATCGGTGGAGGTTTCAAAAGAACTTGCAAATGTATATAGCAGAATAAGCAAGGAAGAAAACATTTACTACCTTGATGCATCAAAATATTCATCTCCGAGTGAAACCGATCAGGAACATATGGATGAAAACGGACATAAGGCACTCGCACAGGCGGTGCTTACCAAGATAAAGGAAATTGAGGCTGCATAAGTGTATCATGAAATAACGAGATGCCAACCTATTTAGGTTGACATCTCGTTTGAGAGTGTAAAATAAAGTGTGTAAGTTACCGGTAACTAAACTTACGCACTTTATTTTTTTATTAAAGTGCTGTATTCTAAAAGAAAGGAAATGAAAGGATTATGAGTAACGCACTTATGGCACCAAGAAAAAATAAACGAAGCGAAGCCAGCAAAGCTATCGCACAGGCAATTATTGAACAGTATCAACCTTCTTCCGCGGAAGATATGCAGGATGCTCTCCGAGATATTTTCGGACCAATGTTTGAAGCTATGCTTAAAGGAGAAATGGACAGTCATCTTGGCTATGAGTCTAATGATCACTGCTTTAAGGATACATCCAACAGAAGAAATGGTTATACGCATAAAAAACTACGGACTTCAATGGGTGAAGTTGAAATTGATGCTCCGCGTGATAGGGACGGTTCATTTGAGCCACAGCTTATTCCTAAACGTTCTAAAGATGTAAGTGGTATAGAGGATAAGGTTCTGTCCATGTATGCAAAAGGAATGAGTCAGCGTGATATTGCTGATACCATTGAGGATATTTATGGTTTTGAGATTTCTCATGAAACCATTTCAAATATCACGGATCAGGTTATTGATACTGCTAACGAATGGCAAAACCGCCCACTTAAGAAGTTTTACACTTTCTTATTTGTAGATTGTCTTTACGTCAACATAAGAAAAGATACGGAAACAAGAAGCTGTGCAGTATATGTGGTTTTGGGATATGATGTAAATGGAATCAAGGATATCCTTGGCATCTGGATTGGTGAATCAGAAGGAAAACACTACTGGATGCAGATATTTGATGAAATAAAAAATCGCGGTGTTGAAGATATTCTGTTCATAAGTATGGATGGTGTTTCCGGGCTTGAAGAAGGTGCCAGATCTATATTTAAGGATGTTGTAGTTCAAAGATGTATAGTTCATCTTATTAGAAACTCCATCAAATACATTCCTTCAAAGGACTATAAAGCATTTACGGCACAATTGAAGAAAGTGTATGGAGCCGCCAGTTTAAAGTCGGCCGAAGCTGAATTTGAACGTTTTAAGCAAACATGGAGTCAGTATCCGGGAGCAGTTGATGTATGGATACGAAATTGGACACATGTAGAACAGCTTTTTAACTATGGAAGTGCCGTTCGTAAAGTAATGTATACCACAAATGCCATCGAATCAATCAACTCCAGTTTCAGAAAGGTAACCAAGAAAGGCTCTTTTCCAAGTGAGGATGCTGTGATGAAGGCACTGTATTTAAGAATTACTGAACTTTATAAAAAATGGAATAACCGTCCGGTTCCAAATTGGGCGATGGTGAGAAACCAGCTATCCATGGATGAAAAAATCCAGACACGAATATTGAAATACGAAAATTTCTAATAACAATTAGGAGGTTTTTATGAGCAAATACTATGATTATTTTAAAGAGCATGGACATAATCCTGACGAAGTAACAATTGATGAATTCATTGCTGAAGCTATGCGGACGGATTTAAAATTCAATACTTTGGCGGAAGAATTACAATACCAACGAACATCTAGAATAACACTCATGAACGAACTCCTTACCTGCTATCAGTATCTCAAAGAACATGATATGTTGTTACTATATGAGGCTCATCGTAATGGCGAGGAATTGCCATTTAATTAGTCGATTATCATATACAAAATGGCGGTCAGAAATGACCGCCAAAGAAAAATTATAAAAAATTACACACTTTACTTGACAAACCCTCTCGTTTGTTTTTATTGTACTATCGTAATTCCGTTTTTCTTTGCAAGCTCCAAAACCTCTTCTTTTGATAATTTAGTATATTTTGTAATCTTGCTTAAAGGTTCGTTGCCATTGAGCATATTTTTAGCAATTTCTTTTCCTTTTTTATCAGCTGTTTCAAGTACAGCTTTATCTACAGCTTTATCTACAGCTTGGTTTACAGCTTGATTTACAGTTCTATCAATATCATCCTTCAAAAGTTCTCTTAATGCTTCACACATAACACCATCACCCCTTATTCTATCATACAACTTCTTATTAGCAGATA
>JAFUGL010000102.1 GCA_017469405.1 Lachnospiraceae bacterium
AGCTGCCGGTTCATAAACTATATGGGTGCGAAATCATATATAGGTCTGTAGAAGGACCATTTAGAGACGCGTTCACTTAGCGAAATATAATGAAGAAAAAGGGATTTAAAGCTTTTGCATTCATGCAAAAAAGCGTCAAATCCCTTTTTTCTGAAATTATATTGAGGTTAGTGAGCCTGCGTCGATAACGGAGCGAGAGCGTGTCCTTCGAAGACCTGATATATGATGAGCACCCTTAAGGAAACCTACTTCGGCAGTTACACCCTCTATATCCTGCCGACCCCTACCCGTATAAACCGGAGTTTAGCTTATTGATAAGTTTTGTCTGATATTGTATAATTTGGGATATACTGTTAAAAAGAGGTAGTTTTTATGAAGAGCAAGTGGACTGTGTACGCAAAGAAGGCAGATTTTAATGAAATAGGAAGAAAATTTGATATAGATCCGGTTGTTGCCAGAGTTATTAGAAACAGAGATATTGTTGGAGATGAGGAGATAAGAAGGTATTTGTATCCACATGTGGAGGATACGCATGCGCCGGCACTTATGAAGGACATGGATAAGGGATGCCGGATAATGATTGAAAAGATACGTGAAGGAAAAAAGATAAGAATTGTATCAGACTATGATGTAGATGGAATAATGTCCAATTATGTGCTTTATAAAGGATTGCTTGAGGCGGGTGCAGATGTCAGTTATGAAATACCTGACAGGATGAAGGATGGGTATGGAATAAATAAAAGAATAATTGAGGATGCAAAAAAAGATGACATAGACACTATAATCACATGCGATAATGGTATAGCTGCGATGGAGGCTGTAACGCTTGCAAAGGAATATGGTATGACAGTTATAGTTACAGATCATCATGAAGTTCCATTTGAGTTTGATGAGAATGGAGAAAAAAAATATAAACTTGTTCCGGCTGATGCTGTTATAGATATAAAGCAGCCCGGATGTGAGTACCCTTTTAAGGAAATATGTGGAGCTGTTGTAGCTTATAAGTATATAAGAAGAATGTATGAACTAATGGGAATTCCTTGGGAGGATGAAGATAAATATATAGAAATGCTTGGTCTTGCTACAGTTTGTGATGTTATGTCGCTTACGGATGAAAATAGATATTATGTAAAAAGAGCACTGGATAAAATTAAAGTTACTAAGAATGTCGGACTGAAGGCACTTCTTGGTGTAAATGGATTGATCGGCAAAAAGCTTGATACTTTTATTTTTGGATTTGTGCTTGGCCCTTGTTTCAATGCGACCGGAAGACTTGAAAGTGCCAAGAGGGGACTTTCTCTTTTGCTTTCAGAGGATGAAGAGTATGCAACAAAAGAGGCAGAAAAGATAAAAGAGATTAATTCTGAGCGTAAAAACATGACAGAGGATGGTACAAAGAGAGCTATTGAACTGGTTGAAAAGGATTTAAAAAATGATATAATTCTTGTTGTGTATGTTCCTGATTTACATGAAAGCCTTGCCGGCATAGTTGCAGGAAGAATAAAAGAAAAATACTATAAACCGACACTTGTTTTTACGGATGGAGAAAGTGGAATTTTAAAGGGCTCGGGTCGATCTATAGATGGATATAATATGTTTGAAGAATTAACTGCTGTAAAAGATCTTTTCCTGAAGGTGGGAGGACATGAGATGGCGGCGGGATTTTCAATCGCTGTGGATAAGCTTGCCGAGCTTAGAGATAAGCTGAATAAAAATCAGAAGCTTACAGAGGATGACCTTACATATAAGGTTCGTATAGATGTAGCTATGCCATTTTCATATATATCGGAAGAGCTTGTAAATGAGCTTGATTTACTTGAACCATACGGAAAGGATAACCAAAAGGCTTTATTTGGGCAGGCAGGTCTTAGAGTTGTCAAAATAAAATTTATGGGTAATGATAATCAATATGGAAGGATTACGCTTCAGGATAAGGAAGGATTTAGAATTGAAGCGGTGGATTTTAAGATTAATTCTTTTATTGAAAACATAAAATTGTGGTTTGGTGAGCAGGAATGTGATAAAATGCTAAAAGGACAGCCCAATAACGTTAAGATAAATGTTGCATATCATCCGGAACTTAATTATTATAATGGTAATACAAAAATTCAGATAAGGCCGGATAGATATCAAAAAGCAGATTAGGAGCGGAAGGAGAAAAAATGAAAGATATTAAGGACTATATTACAAGCATACCGGATTTTCCAAGTGAGGGTATAATATTTAGAGATATTACCAGTGTTTTGGAAAATGAAGAGGGTTATTCTCTTGCTATTGATGAGATGAATAAATTCCTTGACGGTGTGGACTACAATGTTATTGCAGGAACAGAATCAAGAGGATTCATATTTGGAGCACCTCTTGCTTATATCAATAAAAAGAGTTTTGTACCTGTAAGAAAGAAAGGTAAGCTTCCTAGAGAAACTATTGAAAGAAGCTATGAACTTGAGTATGGTACAGCAACCATAGAGATACATAAAGATGCCATCAAGCCGGGTGATAAGGTGGTTTTGGTTGATGATCTTATAGCTACAGGCGGAACCATAGAGGCGGCTGCAAAGCTTATTGAGGAGCTTGGCGGTGAAGTTGTTAAAATGGTATTTTTAATAGAGCTTACCGACCTTAAGGGAAGAGAAAAATTAAAAGATTATGTAATCGATTCAGTTGTTCAGTATGAGGGAGCGTAGATTTTAAGTTAGTTGTTTTTTCATAAATCATAATTAGTTATATGATTTATATAAGGGTAAGGAGTGTGATACTATGTCAGACGTAATAAAATCAGGTACAACTAAATTAGCACATAGTACATTAAAAAATGACCTTAGTACTCCAAGTGATTTTACACCACCGGAGGAACTTTATGAGCAGTTAAAGGCAACTGTTTTAAGGTACCATCCTTCTGATGATTTAACTATTATTGAGAAGGCTTATAAAGTGGCAGCAGATGCACATGAAGGTCAAAAGCGTAAGTCGGGTGAACCATATATAATTCACCC
>JAFUGL010000039.1 GCA_017469405.1 Lachnospiraceae bacterium
CAAGTATTCAATCCCCATACATTTCTATTTAAGGTCGCGCTTTGGTACAATCGGAAAGAATCACATTTTAAGCAGAGTTAGGTATTTGTCAACTCTGCTTTTATGACTGCTTAAAATCTGATACTTTCCTTAAGGATTTTACCACAACTAAAAAATATGGCTATATTTTTTGAATTTTATATCTGTTGGCATAAAAAATTTGTATCGTGATGATTGTGTGTATGATAGTGGAGAATTAAGGGGCGTGAGCCTGTCACGTAATTGATACGAATATATCAGACTCTATAAAAAATGTGCAAAGCATGGCGTTAAGTAACACGTGCCATGCGTGCACATTTTTTATAGAGTCGAGGTATACACAACGTATGTGACAGGCTCACGTCCGTATTACATTTTACTATAAAGGTTATTGTGGTTTAAGGTTTATTGCTTTATAATATAAATGTAATGTTTTAAAGTGTGAAAGGGGTTACTTTATGGCAAATGATATTTTTAATGGTGCAAAAAAACTGGGTTTCGGATTGATGCGTCTTCCGCTTAACAACCCTGATGATCCGGCTGATATTGATATTGAACAGACAAAAAAAATGGTAGACCTTTTTATGGAAAGAGGCTTTTCATATTTTGATACGGCATGGATGTATCACGCATTTAACAGTGAAAATGCGGCGCGAGAAGCTCTTGTAAGCCGTTATCCGCGAGACAGCTTTACTCTTGCAACCAAGCTTCATTCGGAATTTATAAGCTCGGAGGAAGACAGGGATAATGTATTTAATGAGCAGCTTAAAAAGACCGGTGTGGAGTTCTTTGATTATTATCTTATTCATGATGTGAATCTGCATAGTATAGAAACATATAACAGACTCCACGTTTTTGACTGGCTTATAGAAAAAAAGAATGCAGGTCTTGCAAAGCATATAGGCTTTTCATTTCATGATTCGCCGGAGCTTCTTGAGCAGGTATTAACAGAACATCCGGAGATGGAGTTTGTGCAGATACAGCTTAATTATCTTGATTATGACAGTCCTGCCATAAGGTCAAGAGAATGCTATGAGGTTGCAGCTAAGTTTGGAAAGCCGGTTATTATCATGGAACCGATTAAGGGCGGTACGCTCATAAATATGTCGGATGAAATCACAGATATGTATAAGAATTATAATCCTGATGTGAGTGTCGCTTCCTGGGCTATACGTTTTGCTGCCTCACATGACAATGTAAAGATGGTCCTTTCGGGTATGAGCAATATGGAACAGCTTGAGGACAACACAAGCTATATGGAGAATTTTGTCCCTCTTAATGATGAAGAAAAGGAACTGATTAAAAAGGCTGTTGTTATTCTTAACAGCTCTATAGCAATACCTTGTACCGGATGTTCCTACTGTACTGACGGTTGCCCGATTAAAATTGCCATACCTAAGTATTTCTCACTTTATAATGCAGAGATGAAGGATAATCCTGATGGTAAGAAGGGTTGGACACCGCAGGGAGAGTATTATGATAATCTTACCAAAACCTTTGGCAAGGCAAGTGCCTGTGTAGGGTGCAAGCAGTGTGAAAATATATGTCCGCAGCATCTGAAGGTTACGGAGTATCTTGCTATGGTTGCCGAAAAGTTTGAGTAGGAATATGATATCAATATTATTTGCAAATGATATTGACTTACATTTTTAAATTTGATAGAATAGTCACAACTTGAAAAGAGAAGTTAATTCGAATGTGGATAGCGCTATAAGTGCGTCCATATCCGAATTGACTTCTCTTTTTTCGTGCATTGACACGGCATCCGGCTTGCGGTGGTGCATAAGAAATACGCAGGCAGCGACCGGCAGCAGCTTACTTCCGGAGCGGGATGGAAGCTAAGACCAAAGCATTTTCTTTGAAAGAGAAGTCGAAAAACCAATTAATTTATATTTTAAGAAAGGTAGGTAGAGCCTATGAAAAAGATTAATTATAATGTAAATGATGTAAACCTTGCAGCGAAGTATGTTGCAGCGGATGGAGCAGCACTTTTCTTTCATGATGTTATCTTTAAAAACCCATTTGAGATGGAACGTATTAAGCTTCATTATTCAGGTGTTAAGGGAAATGAAAAAAAGCAGCTTGATGAGAAGTTTGATAAGGAATTGGAGACATTTTTGGGAAATGTTGTTAACAGCTGGGGTATGTATCGTGCAGAAATATATACGATAGGAAAAGGAGTACTGGTGGATGCCGGTATATTCAGACTAAAAATTATTTATAAAAAGGGGCATTTCAGTATGTTTTATTCTGAACCGGACGGTATAAAAATCAGCACCGAGCCGAATAAGAGTGAGAAAACCAGTAAAAGGGATAAAGATAAAGTTAATAAGAAGAGTAATGATAATTCCTTTAAATGGAAAAGTGCATAGGGTGTATAAATTGACTTTGTAATTTGCAGATGGTATTATTTAAGAAGAATTTAGATGAGTGGGAGATATGATGTATGTTACTTAGACAGATAGAGCATTTTCAGGCAGTTATAGAAGAAAAAAGTTTTACTGAGGCAGCAGAAAAATGTCATATCTCCCAGTCTGCTATCTCACAGTCGATAAAATCACTTGAGGATGAGCTTGGCGTAAAGCTTTTGACAAGGAAAAACCGTAGCTTCGATGTAACCGAAGCCGGAGAGTATTTTTATAAGAAAAGTCTTGTGATTCTTTCGGATTTGGATACCCTTAAAAAAGAGACAAAAAAGATAGATAAAAAGGATGTTGCCGAGCTTTCGCTCGGACTTTTGGCTTCCTATGACGGAGATGAATTTAATCGTGCTATGGCAGCCTTTTCGGAAAAATATCCGGAGGTTTCAATAAGTGTTATAAGCGGAAATCATGAAGATTTATATGAGGCTTTGGTGAGCGGTAAGATTGACATTGCACTTAATGACCAAAGACGTGCATTTTCCGATGCCTATGAGAATCTTATTTTGGAAGAAAATTACTGCTTTGTGGAAATCGCGACGCATAATCCACTATCCAAGCTTGATAAAATTGATATAGAAGACCTTAAAAATACACCGTGCATCTTAATTGCAAACAAAAAGCAGCAGGAGGAGGAACGAAAATATTATCGTGATATAGTGGGCTTTAAAAGTGACTTTTTATTTGCCGAAAATCTGCAGGAGGCACGCATGATGGTTGTTTCAAATAAGGGGATTTTCCCTGTTGAGGGAACGGGAACCGGTTCGTTTTTCGGCGCAACCTTAAAAAGACTTCCGCTTACAAGAGGCGGCAATCAGATAAAGCGCAGATACTGTGCATTTTGGAAAAAGGACAACTCGGGATTTTACGTGGAGGAATTTGCGGATATACTTAAATCAATGTTTGGAATGTGAAAATAAAGGATGTTACGGAGAGTAACAGTCTTGTCACAGTTGGTCTCTTTACTGTCACGGGCATCCGGATATATGGTGAGGTTACAAAAATAACCGCACCGCGGAATAAAAGGAGGTCATTTGTTATGACATTTGGAGAAAAATTAAAAGAGGCAAGAAAAAATGCAGGCTTATCACAGGAGCAGTTCGCTGAGAAGATGAGTGTATCGAGATCTGCTGTAGCAAAATGGGAAACTGATAAAGGTATGCCGGATGTGAATAACCTTAAGGTGATGGCACAGTTGCTTGATGTAAGCGTGGATTATCTTCTTGATGAGGATGAAAAGCTATCATTTAATGAAATTAAGGAGCCAATCAATCTTGATGAATTTGAGAAGTCCGGAAAATGCAGAGACAAGAAGGATGCAGCATGCTATACAAAGTATGCTGATGCTGATGCCATATATCCTTTGATACGCAATAAAAAAATGAGTAAGTCAGAATGGATTGCTGATTTTATCGTAGCTCCGGGGATTATACAAGGGGCAGATTACCTGAATGATGCATCAACGTATTATTTGGTGGAAAAGGGTGAAAAGCAGATACTTGTCAAGGTTACAGCTGATTTCATATCATCAAGTGAACTTTCAACAAAGGTAAATCCTAAAAAGTTTGAATTTGGGAAATATATCTTTAAGAAAGCAACATATCAATTGATATGATAGATATTTTTTGTCTTTATATATAATTGAATAATGCATACTGTATGTGACAAGATTTACGCTATATGTTACATTTGTTTTACAAAAAAAAACTGAAAATATTCATTTTTTTCATAAGAAAAAACTGAAAATTTTCAGTTTTTTCTTTGACAAGGCTCACATCTTGACTATGGATTTTTTTGGCGTTATAATAGCAAGTGTTAGTTAAAACTAACCTGATAATCGGATTCACTAATAGGAGTACATCAATGAAAAACGAGTGGATTGTTGCGATTATTTATGCTTTTATGGCGGCTTTTTTTTATGCTTTAAATGTGCCGTGTTCAAAGCTTTTGTTAAGTGAAGTTGCTCCGACATATATGGCAGCCTTTCTTTATCTTGGAGCAGGTGTCGGGGTTGGAATAATGTATTTATTTCATTTTAAGAAAGAACCAAAAGATGAGAGACTTCAAAAGAAGGATTTGCCGTACACATTTGCTATGGTGGTTTTGGATATTATCGCACCGATACTTCTGATGTTTGGTGTCAGATTGGGAACGGCTGCAAATGCTTCCTTACTTGGAAACTTTGAAATTGTGGCGACAACCATCATAGCATTTATGATATTTAAAGAAAAGGTTTCTAAAAGACTTTGGGGAGCAATTGGACTTGTTACTCTTTCAAGTATAATTTTATCATTTGCAGGAAACGGAAGTTTTGATTTTTCGATTGGGTCGATATTAGTGCTGGGAGCTACGGTATGCTGGGGCTTTGAGAATAATTGCACGAGAAGTATATCGGAAAAAAGTACATATCAGATAGTTACGATAAAGGGTATATGTTCGGGAATGGGCTCTCTTATTGTTGCAGCTATTATGAAAGAAACATTTCCAAATGCGGCAAATATATTAATGGTGATGTTGCTTGGATTTGTAGCATACGGACTGAGCATTTTTACATATATCAGGGCACAGAAGACACTTGGTGCGGCGAAGACAAGTGCCTATTATGCAGTTGCACCTTTTATTGGAGTATTTCTTTCATTAATTTTCTTGAGAGAAAGAATAACTATAAGCTTTATCATAGCACTGTCCATAATGATTATAGCTACTGTGATAATTATATATGATACGTTGGCGCACAGCCATAAGCATAAAAAATTTAAATGCAGGAGGTAAAACCTGATGTTGGTTACATTGCTTTTAACACTTGGAATGATGGTATTGTTTGTTTTGATGATGGTTGTTGCATCATATTTTATGCCTGTGGCTAAGATGGCGGAATTTTTTCCTGAAGATATACAGGAGAGGCTTAAGCCGCGACTTGAGAATTTAACCATGACAAAAAAGCGTGTTGTGGGTATTATACTGTTTTCCCTGATAATGATAGCGATGTTTGGGATATTTGTATATGCGGGAATTGACGGAATTCATAACGAATTTAGCTATGGTCAGTTTCTTACAAGATATCTTATTATAGGAATCGGTATCAAGCTTTTTGACATTATCGGCTTTGATTGGTTTGTAATGACTAAGACACATTTCTTCCAGCATTTCCTTCCAGAGACAGAAGGGTGCGAGGGGTGGCACAGCTTTGGATATAATCGTATGCAGCAGCTTAGACAAATCATTATGATTTTGATATGCTGTCCGATATCAGCATTGATTTTTTATCTTATAGGAAGATAAATTAATTGAGGAAAGTAAGGAGTTTTCAGAATGAAAAAATTAAAAGGATTAAGTGAGCAACAGATTGAAGAGATATCTCATCAGGTATCCGATGCATTTTATGACTATAAGTATAACGACGAAGACGAGGGGCTGATTAAATATATTCATTCAAGAGAGAATATGTTTATCTATATGAATGCCATCGTCAAGGCTGCATATAAGAGCAGACTGCTTTATACCACATCCGATAAGAATGAAGGTTATCTTATGCTTTCAGGAGAAGGCTTTGGGAGAGTTGGATTTTTTGATGGCTTAAAAATGATATCAGCAGAGAAAAAAGCTCTTGGCGGATTTGGGAACATGAAAAGCTTTATAAAGGCCTGCTTTGCCGAAGGAAGCACCATAGAAACAAGGATGAGAAAGGCTAAAAAGAAGTTTATCAGGATAGAAATGCTGGTAGTAAGACCTGAGTATCAGGGACAGGGATTTATGAGGAAAATTCTTAATGATGTATTCAAATATGCGGATAAAAAGAATCTTCCTGTTATACTTGATACTGATGATAAGGATAAATGTGCAAGATACGAGCATCTTGGTATGAAGATAGATCGTGTAAGAAACTGTGGTGATAAATTTCATATGTATGACCTCATAAGAGATACAGGTGAAAAGAAAAATATATCGGGAGTACCTGAAACCATGATTCAAACTCTTTATGCAAGAGCGAAGGAATCAAAAAAGAAAAAGCATTTTATCTATGATGAGCAGGCTATAGACATAGTTTCAAAGCTTGACTATGACTTTTCAAAGGCCGACAAGGATATGAAAATGAGTTCCGGTGTTATTGCAAGAACCATAATGCTGGATAAAATGGTTAAAGAATATATATCAAAGCATCCGGAGGCTACAGTTATAAATATAGCCTGTGGTATGGACACAAGAGTTTACAGAGTGGACAATGCGAAGATAAGATGGTACAACATAGATCTGCCTGAAACTATTAATATAAGAAAGAGATTTTTGGATGAAGAGGGCAGGATAAAAATGATAGCCTGCTCAGCGATGGAGGAGAAGTTGGCGGATTAGATCGGAACAGTCGAAGGCGATGTTCTGGTTGTAATCGAGGGACTTACGATGTATCTGTCAGAGTCCGATGTGAAAAAGATTCTTGATATTATTTCGGGACATTTTAGTAATAATAATGTGACACTTTTTATAGAGTTTATGTCTCCGTTTGTTGTTAAGAGAATAAAGGAAAAGTCGATAGACCAAAGTGGTGCCAAGTTTACCTGGGGTGCTTCATCCGGGAAGGAGATAGCTGCTCTTTCAGAGAAAATAAGCTTCGTAGAGGATAGAAGCCTTGTGGAAGGAATGGAAGTAATGTATCCTGTATATAAGGTAATCGGCAAGATTAAACCTGTAAGAAATATATCAAATAAAATTGCCGTGCTCAGAAAATAAAATAATCAGATTAATAATACTTATGCGAAAGCTTCGGATTTAAGATTGATAAATAATCCGGAGCTTTTTATAATGTTAATATATGGAAAGAAGATTTATAAAAAGTAGTTGACATAAAATGCAGTCAATAGCTTAAGTGTTTGTAATTTGCAAATTATTTATATTAAAAGAATCAGGAGATTAAAAGGAGGATTATATGGATATCAGCATTTCGGATTTTTCAAAGGAATACCACGAGAAGATGTTTCCGGGCTATGTATCGGATTTTTTACGTACCGATCCGGAGTTTATCGAAAGATTTGATAACTTTGCATTTGATGAGGTAGTTAATCAAAAGGGGCAGGAGCTTGACGATAAGACAAGATTTATGGCGATACTTTCAACGCTTCTCGGTTGTCAGGGAATTGATGAGTTTAAGGCTATGGTTCCTGCGGCTCTTAACTTTGGCGTTACTCCGGTTGAGGTAAAAGAGATAGTTTATCAGGCTGTGGCATATCTTGGTATAGGACGTGTATTTCCTTTCCTTAAGGCAGTTAATGAGATATTTGAAGAAAGAGGCATAGCACTTCCACTAGAAGGTCAGGCAACGACCACTATGGAAAATCGCCGCCAGATGGGCACGCAGGCTCAGGTAGATATATTTGGAGATGGAATGAAGGATTTTTGGCAGAGCGGTCCGGAGGAGTCAAGGCATATAAATTATTGGCTTGCCGATAACTGCTTTGGTGATTACTACACCAGAACAGGTCTTGATTATAAGCAAAGGGAAATGATAACATTTTGTTTCCTCGCTGCACAGGGAGGCTGTGAGCCACAGCTTACAAGCCACGCTGCCGGCAATATGAGAATCGGAAATGATAAGGCATTTCTTATAAGAGTTATATCTCAGTGTATTCCATATATCGGATATCCTAGGAGCTTAAATGCTTTAAAGTGTGTAAATGATGCGGAAAAGAATCAATAGAAAGGAATTAAAAATTATGGCAAAGAATTTAATCATTTATTATTCAAGAAAAGGACAAAATTATGTAAATGGCAGTGTGAAAAATCTTGCAAAGGGTAACACGGAGGTTTGTGCCGAGTTTATCCAAAAGGCAGTAGGCGGAGATTTATTTGAGATTGAGACAGTAAGAGAGTACAACGCTGATTATATGGTATGTATCGAGGAAGCAAAGAAAGAACTTCATGAAAATGCAAGACCGGAGCTTAAAAATTATCTCGACAGCATAGCAGATTATGATAATATATTTGTATGCGGACCTTGTTGGTGGGGAACCTTTCCATGTGCAATCTTCTCACAGCTTGAGAAGCTTGACTGGAACGGAAAGAAGGTTATGCCTCTTATGACACATGAAGGTTCGGGACTTGGTTCATGTGAACGCGATTTAAAGAAGATATGTCAAGGCGCATCATTTGGAAAGGGACTTGCTGTACACGGCGCAGATGCAGGCAGATCCGAAAACAGCGTTGCATCATGGGCTAAATCCCAAGTGTAGATATATAGATGGAAGGGATTCTGACTTTGGATAAAATGTGCTAAGCATAGCGTTAAGCGTGAGCGTGTTATGCGTGTACATTTTATCCAAAGTCAGAATCTCGTTCACAATATGTATATGATAAGTCCAGCGGTGATATGTCAAGTATAAATTTATAAGTTTTTTAAGTCTTTTTTGTATCATTTACTGGAAAAAGGGTAACCTTAATAAGCCCTGCAAAATCTGCTTTTTTGAAGCAGGGCATTCATCAGCAGGAATAGA
>JAFUGL010000103.1 GCA_017469405.1 Lachnospiraceae bacterium
GGATGACGGTAAAATAAGATATTTGAAAAAGGGCGAGATTATAGATTGATGTATATGAAAAAGAAGATAGGACCATATTGGTTGGCAATAATAATTATTTTTTTGCTTATTGCTTTATTCAACTTGTTAGCATGTATAAGATCCTTCTGCGATTTCTATGCTGATAATGTGTATGGTGTTATCTCTGATTTTTCAGGGAAAATAATGGATTTATTTCCATTTGCTGTCGGTGAGATACTTATGTATCTTTTTGGTGTACTTGCTTTTTTGACCATTGTTCTTTCTGTCTTATTATTATTCCTTAGAAAAAAAGAAAAATATAAAAGCTTCACTGTAAAGTATATGAAGAGCATGCTTATGGTGCTGTTAATCATGCTTTTAATATATACATTTAATTGGGTTATACCTTTTAGAAGCAGTATATTAAGTGATAAAAAACTTGGAAGAAATGCATATGTCAGAGCATATAGTATTGAGGAACTGCAGGCTTTGAGAAATTACATTGTTGGTAAACTAAATGATACTTCTTTGGAGGTAGAACGTGATGATGCCGGACATCTTATTTACAGAGATTATAAAACAGTAAGAAGTGAACTTGAAGAGTCTATGAGAGGTTTGGGAAAGGATTATCCAAGACTTAAAGGCTATTATCCGAAACTAAAATCTGCACTTTGTTCTTCGGTGCTTGAGTGGATGTCTATAGGCGGTTATACCTATCCTTATACTATGGAGGCTACTTATAATTGCTATGTTACAAAGCTTTATTATCCTTCTTTGTATGCACATGAGATAAGTCACCATCAGGGCTATTATCAGGAAAATGAAGCGAATTTTTTAAGCTATCTTGGATGCATAAACAGTGATGATGCATTTGTAAGATATTCGGGCTACATAGATGCTTTCTTTTATGTTGATGAGGCATATTTTGAAGCACTTAATAATGCCTTTGATAAAGAAGAAGCATGGGAGATATATAAAAAACAGCCAAAGCTTTCCGAACGCGTATATACTGATGAAGTAGAAGCTTCCAAGGAAGCGGATGACAGATATAATGAAGATTCGCATCCTATGGAAAAACTTGAAAATGCAGCAGGTACAGAGGCCGATAGGGGTAGGGATATGCAGGAGGAACTTGTATCCGACAATTATTATGATGATGTCGTAGGACTTTTGCTATATTACTATGATGGTGTGCTGTATTAAGAAATAATTAAACAATTTTATATTGAAAAAACCTTTCACATACAATAAAATGTGTATAATGCGTATGAAAAATAATTGCATATAATAAATACATTTTTTAGATTTGTGAAAATTCAAAAGAGCCTGAATAATATAAATTAGGATAATAAAAAAAGGATAAGAATGATATGGAAAATGGAAGATCAGAGGTTATAATCAATAAGCTTATTGATATGATAGAAAACGGCCAGAACGTTCCGCTTGCGGCAGGAAAGGTTATGGTCAATAAGGATGAGACCATACTTATGTTAAAGGAACTCGAGAGCATAGTGGAAGGCGAGTTAAAGGTCTATAGGGAAGTAAATGATCGAAAGGGTAAGATAATAAATGATGCCAAAAAGGAAGCGGAAGAGATAGTATATGAGGCAGAAAAAAGTGCCAGCCGTATAAGAGTTACAAAGCATGTTTCTTCTGTAGGTTCAGGATTTAGACCGGATGATTTAAATAAGGATGAAAAACAAGCCTTAAGAACTGCCGGAGATATATATGCTTCATCACTTATATATACCGATGAGATGCTAACCGAGGTTACAGATGTAATTGCGCAGGCATATGATATCATCAATAACCAATATGGACGTATGGTAGCGACACTTGAAGAAAAGGCAAAGCTTATATCAGATAATAAGGCAGAGCTTATGGCAAGTCTTAAAGAATTAAGCAAAGAGGAAAGATATACTCAGATACTTGATCTAAGCCAGCTCCTTTCACATGAGCTATATATGGAGCGTGAAAAAGCAAGAGAACTTGAGAAAAACGGAAGCTATCAAATGGAGATGCAGCTTGAAAAGGAAGTAGCTGACAGTTCATCTGAAGGTGCATCAGATAGAGCATATGATATAGATAAAAAAACTGAAGATGAAGGTGAAAATGATATTATATCAAATTCGTCTGATGATACAGGAAGCAGTACAGCTATAGAAGATATTTAATAATAGGAGCAGGAAATGATAAAGGATAAATATAATAAAAAGACAATATTTTCATGTGAGGTATTTCCTCCAAAAAGAAATGATGACATTTACGATATATTTAAAACACTTGATGAGATAAAGCTTTTAAATCCGGATTTCATAAGCGTTACCTATGGAGCCGGAGGAAGCAACAGCAAAAAGACGGCAACCATAGCGGCATATATTCAAAACATATGTGAGATAGAGGCACTTGCGCACGTTACCGCTGTAGGGCTTGATGAGAATTCTCTTACGGAGCTTCTTTCGGAATTAAAGAGAAAGCAGGTTCAAAATGTTCTGGCACTAAGAGGAGATAAGCCTCGTACCATGACAGAAGAGGAATTTGAAGGAAGATACTATAAGCATGCATCGGACCTTATAAAAGTAATTAAGGATAAGAGCGATGATATGTATATAGCAGCTGCCTGCTATCCGGAAATTCATCCTGAATCAAAATCAAGAGAAGATGATATCAAGTACTTAAAGCTAAAGGCCGACTATGGAGTAGACAGCTTTATAACCCAGATGTTTTTCGACAATGATATCTTATATCGTTTTCTGGAAGATATAAGAAGTGCAGGCATAAATGTACCTGTCCATGCAGGCATAATGCCGATAACCAAGGTAAACCAGCTCGGAACCAGCGTATCCTTATCAGGCTCCTCTGTACCTAAAAAGCTTTCCAACCTTATAGCAAAGTACAGCGAAGATCCAGAAGGCATGAAAAAAGCCGGTACCGAATATGCCATAGATCAGGTAACCGACCTCATAGCTCACGGAGTAGAAGGAATTCACATCTATTCCATGAACAAATCCGACGTAACCAGCGAAATCTACAAAGCAGCATTTTAATTTGATATGCAGATGGTGGGATTTGAAAACAAGCTCACTTAATGACATGTAAACAGGCTTGGTTAGTTTTGATACTAACCAAGCCTGTTCTCTTTTATTGTTTGTCTTTAAGAAGCATTTTTAATCTTTCGATTTCAGCCTTTTGCTTGTCAAGTTCGGCATCTTTTTTATCAAGTTCAGCTTTTTGGCTATCAATTTCAGCTTTCAGTTCGTCAATCATATAGACCACAGTATTTCTATCAAGCTCGGACAATAATTTTGAATACATATCCATCAACCTCTCTGTGTTAAGACACATTTCATAAATATCGGCATATAAATCACTGAAGCATGGCC
>JAFUGL010000104.1 GCA_017469405.1 Lachnospiraceae bacterium
ATTATTTGAATAGATTGCATATAATAAACCTATACAATATTTTTTAAATATAGAGGGTTGATTATTCTAGAAAATGTAATATAATAACTATAAAGATAGAAAAGGAGGATTTTATGAATTTAAAAAAGATACGGGAAGAACGTAAATACAAAAGAGAATTGGAAAGAATAGATAATATTTATGGAAGAGGCTGGACATTGTTTCCGCCATCGTTTTATCTGACTCATACTAAGGAAGAAATTGAAGAAGCAACACAAAAGGAAATTGCGGCAATTAGGGAATTGTTTAGAAGACACTCAGGTTCCGAAGATTATGAGGGAGGTAAAAAGACAACTGAAAAAAAATCCGGAAAGAGAAAGAAAAAATCAGATACCAATCATAAAAATGATAGTCATTCTTGATGAATGACTATCATTTTTAATATGTGGTAAAAAATCTTATTGTTTGCTATAATATGAGCGTAATAAATAAGGGTTTTTAGAGAAAGAGGATATATGTACTATGGCACATGGGGGAGATATATATACAAATGATATCAAAATGGACTTTTCGGTAAATGTAAATCCTCATGGAGTTCCTGAGGGTTTAAGAGATATTTTTAGTGATATCTATTCTGATTTTGTCTTATATCCTGATTATGAATCTACAGAACTTAGAAGAAAATTGGCAGAGTATTACAATCTGGATATTAATAAAGTTTTGTGTGGAAATGGTGCATCAGAGATATTTATGGCAATCGCTCATGCGATAAGACCTAAAAAGGTATTGAATATATCACCATCATTTGCAGGATATGTATGGGCATTTGAAGCTATAGATACAGAACTTATTTATTATATCACGGATGAGAAAGATGGATTTTTAGTTAAAGAAGATTTATTGGATATTGTTGAGAAAAGAAATGATATAGATATGATTATATTTGCTAATCCATCCAATCCGGTTGGAAATTATATAGATAATGATTTGATTGATAATTTGCTGATTAAGTGCAGGGAAAAAGAAATTGTAGTTATAATAGATGAATGTTTTATGGAGCTTAGTGTTGTAAGTCATAATAAAAAAACTGATATGATAATGAACTTTGATAATTTATTTATAGTCAGAGCATTTACAAAAACTTTTGCAATACCGGCTCTAAGACTTGGATATGTACTGGGAAGTAATGATAATCTTATGATGAAAATCAGAAGACAACTTCCTGAATGGAATGTTTCTTTACCGGCACAAAAGGCCGGATCCATGATATTGTCAATGGACTTAATTGATTATTTGGAAGAATCTGTAAAAATTATCAAAGAAGAACTTTCTTTTCTTTCATCTGAATTTAGAAATTTAGGGATAAAGACATATCAGTCATTTACTAATTTTATTTTGATAAAGACAGATATACCGCTTTATGATAAGCTTTTGGATAAAGGAATTCTTATAAGAGATTGTTCAGATTTTATAGGATTAAAAAAAGGGTATTATCGTATTGCAGTAAAAAGCCATAAAGAAAATATAATTCTTATAGATACGATAAAGGAAATAATGAGATGAAAAATATTGAATTTGTAAAACCAAAAGATATTGAAAAGCGAAGCTTTGAAATAATTTCCGAGGAACTTGAAAAAAGAGGAATTGTTCTTCCAAAAGAACAGGAGCTAATTACTAAGCGTGCCATACATACCAGTGCGGATTTTGATTATGCGGACACACTTTGCTATTCTGAAAACGCTGTTGATATAGCCTTGGGGCTTATAAAAAACGGAGCGGATATAGTAACCGATACCAATATGGGACTTTCCGGGATAAATAAAAAGGTGCTAAACGCATTTGGCGGCGAGGCACACTGCTATATGGCAGAGGAAGCGATTGCTATGGAAGCAAAAGAAAGAGATGTGACAAGAGCAACTGTAAGCATGGAAAAGGCACTTTCTTTGAATAAACCGGTTATATTTGCAATTGGCAATGCGCCTACAGCACTTATATCTCTTTATGAGCAGATGATGAACGGTAAGAGAAAACCGGATTTTATAATAGGAGTCCCTGTTGGATTTGTAAATGTTGAGGCAGCAAAGGAGCTCTTTTTGGATACTGATGTTCCATATATAATAAACAGAGGACGAAAGGGCGGAAGTAATATTGCAGCTGCCATATGTAATGCCCTTTTGTATATTGCAAGGGATAATCTGGAGGAAAAATGAGATACGGATTTACAACAGGAAGCTGTGCAGCTGCAGCTGCAAAGGCTGCCACGTACATGCTTTTGTTCGGAATAAAAAAGGATAAAATATCAATTGAAACTCCAAAGGGCGTAATGTATGAGACTGACGTGCAGGATATAAAAATTACAAAAAACATGGTCTCATGTGGAGTTTTAAAGGATGGAGGAGATGATCCGGACGTAACAACCGGATGCCTTGTCTGCGCGGAGGTTTCTTTAACCAAGGAAGAAAATAAGATTAGTATAGATGGAGGAAAGGGTGTCGGACGTGTAACTAAGCCGGGACTGGATCAGCCCATAGGGGCAGCAGCGATTAATCATGTGCCAAGATTGATGATTGAAAAAGAAGTAAGAGAAATATGTGATGAGGCTGATTACAGTGGTGGACTTGACATCATTATATCCGTACCGGATGGTGATAAGACAGCAAAAAAAACCTTTAATGAAAAATTGGGTATTATCGGTGGTATATCCATAATCGGAACAAGTGGGATAGTTGAGCCTATGAGCAATCAGGCACTTCTTGATACAATTAAAACATTTTTGAATCAAAGAAGAGAAGAAGGCTATGATTACGTGGCTGTGTCTCCGGGAAATTACGGTATAGAATTTATGCAAAGAACATATGGTTACAATCTTGACCGAAGCATAAAATGCAGTAATTTTATAGGTGATACAATTGACATGGCTTCATCTCTTGGATTTAAGGCGATGCTTTTGACCGGACATATAGGTAAGCTGGTTAAGGTTTCAGGCGGTATTATGAATACACATTCAAAGGAAGCGGACTGCCGTATGGAGCTTATCGCAGCGGCCGGCATTCAAGAAGGAGTTTCGATAGAAACCCTCAAAAAAGTGCTTTCGCAAGTTTCTACGGAGGAGGCCTTAAGGCTCATTAAAGATGAAAACAAATTAGATGAGGTTATGAATAATATTCTGGATAAGGTAATGTATAACCTTAATAAAAGAGCAGGAAACGGGCTTGAAATAGATTGTATAATATATTCAAATGATTTAGGAGAGCTTGCAAAAAGTGAAGGAGCAGACAGATGGTTAACTTTGTTGGTGCAGGAACAGGAGCAGTAGATTTAATTACTGTAAGAGGCATGAGACTTTTAAATGAAGCGGATATGATTATCTATGCGGGCTCACTTGTAAATAAAGAGCTGCTTGATTATGCTAAAGAGGATTGTATGATATATGACAGTTCCAAGATGACTTTGGAAGAGGTTATAGAAGTGATTCTTACTGCTGAAAGGGATGGAAAAATGACGGTACGTCTTCATACCGGAGATCCAAGCTTATATGGTGCGATTCGTGAGCAGATGGATGAGCTTGAAAAGCATGGCATAGAATATAAAACCTGTCCCGGAGTCAGTGCCTGCTTTGGAGCGGCGGCATCTCTTAACCTCGAATATACATTGCCGGAGGTTTCTCAATCCCTTATAATCACGCGTATGGAAGGAAGGACTAAAGTTCCCAAAGCCGAGTCGATAGAAAGCTTTGCGGCACATAATTGTTCTATGGCCATATATCTTAGTACCGGCATGCTGGATGAGTTAAGCCAAAGGCTTGTGGCAGGTGGATATAAGGAGAGTACTCCATGTGCTCTTATTTATAAGGCTACATGGCCGGAGGAAGAATGTTATATATGCGATATCGGAACACTTTATGAGACTGCAAAAAAACATAATATTAAAAAGACAGCAATAGTTCTTGTTGGTGATGCAATAGCACAAAAGGATTATGTCAAATCCTGTCTTTATGATAAGGATTTTTCAACGGAGTACAGAAAGGCAAAAAAATGACACTTTCGATTATTAGTTTTACTAAAAACGGATGCGAATTATCATTAAAGCTTAATAATAAAATAAAAGAAAAAAACAGTGCATATTACGTAAGACTTTATTATAAAAGTGAGACGATTAAAAGTGAGATTGTTGAAGATGAATTATTGTCCGCTTTTGAAGATAAGCCTGAGTATGTGGAAGAAGATCTCGAGCAATGGGTCAAAACACAGTTTGCAGATAATAGTGCTCTTATATTTATAGGTGCTGTCGGTATAGCTGTAAGGTCTATAGCAAAATGTGTTGATAACAAGCTTTCAGATAGTCCTGTGATGGTTATAGATGAAAAAGGAGATTTTGTTATACCTCTTTTATCAGGTCATGTTGGAGGTGCAAATGAGATAGCCTTGATGCTTGCGGAGCTTTTGGATGCATGTCCTGTTATAACGACTGCGACAGATAAAAATAATGTGTGGGCAGTGGATGTCTTTGCTAAAAAAAATAAGCTTAATATATTAAACAAAGACCGGATAAAGGCTGTAAATGCAAAGAGCCTTAAAGGGGAAAAAATTAAGCTCATACTTCCAAAGAAAATAGAATCGGATTTTAAATATGATGAAAATATTTTTGATATTATGCGAAAAGATATTTTGCCGGAAAATGATGAGGAAGATATAGCAGACGAAGCAGATATAGCAGATGATGCTGACGTAATAGTGTTAAATAGGAACAGCAAAAATATTGATATCATTTTGAATGATTTAGAAAAGAAGCATAAAAATATCCCACTTATTCTTTCACCAAAAGAATACATAATCGGCATGGGATGCAAAAAAAATAAAACCTGCCATGAAATAGAAAAGGCCGTAATGGATTCACTTGATAAAAATAATTTATCGGTAAATCAGATAGCTTATCTTGCATCCATAGATTTAAAAAAGGACGAGCAGGGTATTTTGAATTTTGCCGACAGAAACAGAATCGAATTTGTTACCTATAGCGGTGAGGAATTAGATGAAGTAGACGGAACATTTGATGAATCCGAATTTGTAAAAGAAAAAACAGGTGTCGGAAATGTATGTGAAAGGGCCGCGATAAGAGCCTGCACTTACGGAGGAAGTCTGATTCAGAAAAAGACCGTATATGATGGGATAACCATTGCAATTGCTAAGAGAAACTGGATACGAAAGATAAAGATATGAAGCATATAATTAATGTAATCGGCATGGGACCGGGAGATGAAAAATTAATGACAAAAGAGGCATTGGATGCGCTTGATAACTCAGAGCTTATAGTAGGTTATGGAGTTTATCTGAAGCTTTTAGGTGAAAGGTTCAAGGACAAGGAGTTTTATCAGACACCCATGAAGCAGGAGGAAAAAAGGTGCAGATATTGCTTTGAGAAAGCGCTTGAGGGTAAGAAGGTTTCTTTGATATGCAGTGGAGATGCCGGCATCTATGGTATGGCATCGCTTATGTATGAGCTTGGCAGGGAGTACCCTTCATGTGAGATAAATATTATACCGGGCATAACTGCAGCAAGCAGCGGAGCTTCTGTTTTAGGAGCACCGATTAATCATGATTTCTGTGTCATAAGCCTGTCGGACCTGCTTACTCCATGGGAGAAAATTGAGAGTAGACTTCGACTTGCTGCGGAGGCTGATTTTGCAATGGTAATATATAACCCGTCAAGCCATAAGAGGGTGGATTATCTTAAAAGAGCCTGCGATATACTGCTTGAGGTAATAGAACCGAATCGTCCATGTGGGTATGTTGAAAATATAGGTCGTGAGGGAACGGATAGCAAGGTCTGTACACTTGGTGAATTAAGAGATAATAACGTCAATATGTTTACTACGGTTTTTATAGGTAACTCGACAACAGAAATAATAGGTGGAAAGCTTGTGACAAAAAGGGGTTATCCGATTGAGGTAAGTAAAGAGGAGCAAAAGACAATATGAAGAATATAATTATTTTTTCAGGAACAACAGAAGGAAGGACATTGTCACTTCTTTTATCCAACAATAAGATATCTCATTTTGTCAGTGTGGCAACTGATTATGGGGAGAAACTCTGCATGGAATCCCCTTATGTGAAGGTAAAAAAGGGCCGCATGGATTTCGAAGCAATTTGCAATTTTATGGTTGATAATAAAATTGAAATTGTTATCGATGCAACCCATCCATACGCAAGAGAGATAACAAAAAATATAAAGGAAGCAGCAGATAAATATGGCATTAAGTATATGAGATATGTCAGAAGTGTAAGTGAGGATGAACTTTTAAAGGAAAAGGACAGCATAAAATATTTTGAAACTGCTGATGAATGTGCCAAGGCCTTGTATGAGGTCGAGGGTAATATATTTCTTACAACCGGTAGTAAGGAGCTTTCCATTTTTTGTGAAGACGAAAGGATAAGAAAGAGACTTATAGCACGTGTGCTGCCGGGGATTGAAAGCATAGAAATATGCGAGAAAAATGGTTTACTTGGAAGACAGATTGTAGCTATGCAGGGACCATTTTCTTATGATATGAATCTTCTTATGTTAAAACAGTTTAATATCTCCTGTATGGTTACAAAGCAAAGCGGAAGAATAGGCGGGTTTGAGGATAAATATTATGCAGCTATTGATGCGGGAGCGAGTCTTTATATCATCGGAAGACCTGATAATGAAGAGGGAACAAGCCTTACGGAAATATGTAATGAGCTCGGTATCAACTGTAATGAAATCATAGGTCAGGGTAATAGGATGAGTATAAGACTCATCGGCTGCGGTATGGGTTCAAAGGGGCAGCTTACTGATAGTGCAAGAGAATTTATAGACAGAGCAGATATAATACTTGGAGCAAAAAGGCTTATTGAACCATATCAGGCACGTATTGAGAAGAAAGCATTTTATCTTGCAGAGGATATTATTCCGTATCTTGAAACAATAAATAAATCTATGATAAATGGAAAGGATGAGAATTCGTACAGATATTTTTCAGATGATGAATTAAGAATTGCTGTTCTTTTTTCCGGAGATACCGGATTTTACAGTGGGGCGTATAAGCTTTATAAGGCTTTAAGCAATGCGGCAGAGGAAAATGTAATCAATGCGGATATAGAAATTATGCCCGGCATATCATCTGTATCATATCTTGCTTCATTACTTCATGAGACATGGGAGGATGCAAGGATTATAAGCATACACGGAAGAAAGGATACCGAGGTTTGGAAACAGAAAGTAGATGAGGCTGTAAGTACAAATAAGAAAACCTTTGTACTTGTCTCCAATGCAGAGGATTTAAAAAATATATTTACAGAATTAAAAGACCGGAATTTGGAAAAGTGTGTTATGTATGCAGGTTATCAAATGTCATATGAAAATGAAGAGATAATCAGATTGACTCCGGATACGAACATGGATGATTTAAAGGAAGGTTTATATACATGCCTTATCATAAATTCCAATCCGTTTGATAAAGTGACAGGTACAGGGATGAACATATACCTTAAGGATGAAGAATTTAATCGCGGTAAAGTTCCGATGACAAAAGAGGAGGTCAGATGCTTAAGTATAGCAAAGCTTAAGCTTGATGAAGCTTCTGTCGTATATGATATAGGAAGCGGAACAGGGTCTATAGCAATTCAGATGGCTGCTATGTCAAAGAATATAAAGGTCTATGCTATAGAAAAAAATCCTGAAGCGATAAGTCTCATCAGGGATAATTGCACACGCTTTGGCACCGAAAATGTATCTGTCATAGAAGGAGATGCTCTTTATTCGATGGATGAGCTTGCTGCTCCTACACATGCATTTATCGGAGGAAGCGGTGGAAATATGAGAGGCATATTAAAGAAGCTTTATGAAAAAAATACGCATATGGCTGTCGTAATAAATGCGGTGAGCACTGAAACCATGCAGCTTTGTCTTGAGATAGAAAAGGAATACAAGACGAAGAACTTTTCCATGGTTCAGGTGGGAGTAACAAGATTAAATCAAGTAGGAAGTCATCATATGATGAAGAGCGAAAATCCTATATGGATATGTTCGTTTGAATTTGATGCGTGATTTTTTGAAGATCATACCTATGATAAATATGGTTAGATAAATATAATGTGATTTGATAAGAAAAGGCATGATTATGAGTATACCAAGAATTATGATTGCAGCACCTAAGAGTGGAAGCGGTAAAACATTAATTACATGTTCGCTGCTTAGTGCATTAAAGAAAAAAAATATAGATGTGGTTTCCTGTAAATGCGGACCTGATTATATCGATCCGATGTTTCACAGAACTGTAATCGGAATTCCGTCGGAAAATCTGGATACATATTTTACAGGTGAGGAAAAGACAATAGAGATATTTGACAGCTTTTCATCCGGATATGATATGGCTGTTATCGAAGGTGTAATGGGACTATATGACGGTGTCGGAGGCATAAGCGAAATCGGATCATCCTATCATCTTGCAAAGGTAACAGATACGCCGATTGTTCTGGTGGTTGATGCACATGGTATGGGGCGTTCTATCATACCGATTATCGAAGGCATGCTTTCTTATGATGAAAACAAGCTGATTAAGGGTATTATATTAAACCGTATATCAAAGAGCTTTTACGAAACCATAGGCGTTTTAATAAAAGAGGCTTTGGCAGAGGATAAATATGATGTAAAGCTGCTTGGCTATTTTGAAAAAAGGGACGAGCTTACCATATCAAGCAGGCACCTTGGACTTAAGCTTCCATCGGAAATTGATGATATAAAGGATAAGCTTGATACGAGTGCGGATTACATATCAAAGACAGTAGATATAGAAGAGCTGATTAAGATAGCCGACGGAGAAGATAATAATTGTAATAATAAGGCTAATAAATGCAACATAACTGCTAATAGTGATAAATCAGAATTGTCAGATTTTAGTGTTTTTAAATCGGAACCGGATAATAACATAGATGATTCAAATAAAAAATATGATTTAACTCTTGCGGTTGCAAGGGATGAAGCCTTTTGTTTTTATTATGATGCCAATATAAGAATGTTTAAGGAACGTGGTGTAAAAATCAAATATTTTTCTCCTTTGCATGATGAAAGGCTTCCGGAGGATGTAGACGGTTTGCTGCTTGGAGGAGGTTATCCTGAACTTTATGGAGAAGAGTTGGCAAAGAATAAATCCATGCTTTCATCTGTAAAAAAAGCAATATCAGATGGTCTTCCGTCTTTAGCAGAGTGTGGCGGCTTTATGTATCTTCATAAGGAGTTGGAAGATGATAAGGGTAAGACTAATGCTTTGGTTGGGGTGATAGATGCAAAGGTTAGTTATACAGGAAAATTAGTCAGGTTTGGTTATGTTGAATTATCGGATAAAAAAAGCAGATTTTTATTTGATGATAATAAAATCAAAGGACACGAGTTTCATTACTATGACAGTACGGATAATGGAATGGATGTAAAGGCTGTAAAACCGATTACGGAAAAAACTTGGGATTGCTGTTATGTGAGTGATGATCATTGGTGGGGATTTCCTCATCTTTATTATCCTTCATGTCCTGATTTTGTAGATGAATTTGTACGAAGGATGATGGAAAGAAAGTAAAGCTTTTTGAGTTTAATAAATTAATTATAAAGGTTAGATAAAATGAATTCTAAATCAGATAATACAGGAATTTTATACGGAATAGGTGTAGGACCCGGAGATTTTGAGCTTATGACATTGAAGGCGGTTCGCATCATAGGTGAATGTGATGTCCTTATACTGCCTACGGAAACCAAGGAAAACTGTCATGCATATAATATAGCCAAAGAGACAGTTGAGAATATAGATGATAAAGATATTATATGTAAGAGATTTCTTATGACAAAGGATGAGAAACTTTTGGAGGAGTCCCACAGACAGATAGCAGGTGATATAGAAAAATATCTGGATGAAGATAAAAAAGTAGGATTTCTTACTATAGGCGATCCAAGTATTTATTCTACATTTGCTTATGTTCAGGAGATTCTTTTGGAACGTGGAAAAAGAGTGGAAACTGTAAGTGGAATCCCCTCATTTTGTGCGGCTGCAGCAAGGATTGGTATATCTCTTTCAAGCGGCAGTGATGAGATACATGTAATATCAGCAAATCATGATATAAAAGGAACGTCACAATATCAAGGCACCCGTATATATATGAAGTCCGGAAGGAAGTTAAAGGAGCTTATCGCTTATCTTAAGGAAGAAGAAAAGTTTAGAGAGCTTGATGTATATATAGTTGCAAATTGTGGCATGGAAAATGAAAGAGTATGGCATGGACTGACTGATGAAAGCATTCCGTCTGAATATCTGACTATCGTTATTGTTAAGGAAAAAATAATTAATTTCTAAGAGTTAAGTTAAAGATATTAAAAAACAGTTATTTATTTTGAAGATTTTTAATTAAATTTATATGAATTCGTAAAAAAGGAGCTGCACATGGAAAACTCATATCGTTATTTTGAAAACAGAGATTGCCAATACTATCCCTGTCATAGTGGGGCAGAGCATCTGAATTGCCTGTTTTGTTATTGTCCTTTATACAATATGGAAAAATGTCCGGGCAATCCGTCCTATAAGGAAAAGGATGGAAAGAGAATTAAAATTTGTACCGGATGCACATTTCCACATAATGCGGAAAACTATGATAAAATCATGGAGTATTTAAAAAAATAAATTAGTGTTATTTGTTAGTACTTTATGATATAATTAATTTTGTAGTTTTATATGTTTTGTTGTCGAAAAGGAAGAATAATATGAGAAGAAGATTAAATGTTGTTTTCGCATTTTTCATGATGATTATTTTGCTTACACCTACAGCTTTTCTTGGCGGTATGGTTTCTTATGCAAGCTCATCAAAAAATAATAATAATAAAAGTACGTCAACCGATGCTGACGTAGAAGGAGATACGGCGGAAAGCTATTCTACTAATGTGGATTTTACCGGAAGTGGAATAGGCTTTACGTCTTTTTTATATGATAATTCAAGCGGACTTCCTACATCCGAAGCCAATTCTATCGCACAGACTTCTGATGGTTTTATCTGGATAGGAAGCTACAGCGGACTTATCAGATATGACGGTATTGATTTTGAACGATTTGATTCTTCGACAGGAATTGCCAGTGTTGTTAGTCTTTATGTCGACAGCAGAGACAGACTTTGGATAGGTACAAATGATAATGGTGTAGCTGTTTATGAAAAGGGTGAATTTACTGTTTACGGACAGGTTGAAGGTCTTAATTCATATTCCATAAGAGCCATGGTGGAGGATGCAGACGGAAATATAATTATTGCAACTACTCAGGGTATGGCATATGTAGATACAAATAATGAATTTCATCTAATAAACGAACCACAGATAAACAATGAGTATGTATGTGAGTTAAGAATGGGGCCTAACGGAGTTATATATGGTGAAAACCTTGACGGCTCAATATTTACTATTGAGAACAGAAAGGTTACAGCATACTACAGCAGTAAGGATATAGGCTTTGGTAATATTAACTGTATATATCCGGATCCTGATAATGCAGGCTATGTTTATCTTGGAACGGATGAATCGGAGGTTATATACGGAAATATAGAAAATGGTTTTAAGGATTCAAAGATAGTATCTGTTTCTCCACAGGTAAATATTAATGCCATAAATTGTATAGATGGAATTATCTGGCTCTGTGCTGATAATGGAATAGGTTTTATCAGTGGCGATAATAAATATACTCAGCTTACCAATATTAAGATGAATAATTCCATAGATCATATGATGGTAGATTATGAAGGCAATCTGTGGTTTACATCATCAAGACAGGGTGTGCTTAAGCTTGTCGAGTGTAGATTTACTGACATTAATAAGGTAGCAAATATTGCTTCAATGGTTGCAAATACTACCTGCAAATTTGAGGATGATTTATACGTTGGAACGGATGAGGGCCTTTACATAATAGATAAAAATTACAAGTCTAAAACTAATGAGCTTACCAAACGTTTAGGTGGAATAAGAATAAGGTCTATTAAGAAGGATTCAAAAAACAACATATGGTTATGTACATACAGTGAAGACGGACTTATAAAATATGATGGTAAGAATATTGAAACCTTCAATACTGATAATGGATTGATGTCCAATCGTGTCAGAACGATTACCGAACTTTCCGATGGCAGGATGGCAGTTTCTGTCAGTGGCGGAGTGCACTTAATCGATAATGATAAGGTGGTTGATACATTTAATGCAGACGACGGTATAAATAATACAGAGATCCTTACTATATGTGAAGGTAAAAACGGAGAGCTTTACCTCGGAAGCGACGGAGACGGAATATATGTTGTAACGGGAGAAAAGGTTTCCAGAATCGGTCTTTCTGATGGCTTAAAATCAGGCGCTGTTTTAAGGATTAAATATGATCAGTACAATGACGTATTTTGGATTATAACAAGTAATTCCATTTCATATATGAAGGATGAAGTGATAGGAACAGTTAGTAACTTCCCATATTCCAATAACTTCGATATGATTTTTAAAGAGGATGGAACTGCATGGATATTGAGTAGTAACGGAATTTATGTTGTGAATACAGCTGATCTTATGACGGATGAAAATCTTGAATATACATTTTATAATTCAAGGACGGGACTCCCTTATGTAACAACCGCAAATTCAAGAAACTATCTTGATGATGACGGTACGCTTTATATATCATGCTCTGCCGGTGTTTGTTCGGTAAATATCAATGATAATGATAATATATCAAATGAGATTAAACTTGCTATCCCGATGATTGAAATCGATGGTGAACAGGTTTATGTGGGGGAAGATGCCAGTGTGACTATTCCTGCCAATACAAAGAGACTTAAGATTTATGGTTATGCACTTACATATTCCATTAAGAATCCTAGTATCAGTACAATGCTTAAAGGCTTTGATGATGAGCCGTTTGTAAGTGCCCAAAATGATATGGAGCCGCAGACCTATACTAACCTTAAGGCCGGAACATATACATATCATTTTGCGATTATTAACCCTCTTACAGGTGAAGAACAAAAATCAATTGAATTAAAGATTGTTAAAGAAGCTGCATTTTATGAAACAATATGGTTTTATATATTTATGGCAGCCATAGCGGCGATTGTCATTGCATTAGGCGTAAAGCTTTATATCGGACATAAAACAAAGATTTATGAAAAGAAGCAGCAGGAAAATAAAGAACTCGTAAATGAGATAGTAGCTGTTCTTGCAAAATGTATCGATATGAAGGATAAGTATACCAATGGTCATTCCTTCAGAGTTGCAAAGTATACCAAGCTATTTGCAAGCAAGATGGGATACAGTGATGATGAGCTTGAAGATATCTACAATATTGCGCTTTTACATGATGTTGGTAAAATAAGTATACCTGATCATATTCTGGGTAAGCAGGGTAAGCTGGATGACGAAGAGTATGCGATTATCAAGTCTCATGCACCAAATGGCTATGAGATTCTTAAGGATATCAAGATTATGCCAAGTCTTTCACTTGGAGCAGGTTTCCACCATGAGAGGATTGATGGAAAGGGATATCCTAAGGGACTTAAAGGCGATGAGATTCCACCGATAGCCAGAATCATAGCGGTTGCGGATACATTTGATGCAATGTATTCAAGCAGACCTTATCGTAAGAAGATGAAGCTTGAGGATGTTATAGCAGAGATAAACAGAGTCAAAGGTACCCAGCTTAGTGAAGAGGTAGTAGATGTAGTTAATAAATTATATGAAGATGGAGAATTCGATAAATTAAATGAGATAGATTCGTCGATATAAGAACGTCGCACATAGCTGTGGGATATATATAAAAAGGCGGATTGTCAACGCACCATCAATTTGTTAAATCAGAGCACTCATTCTTTTGAAATTCGCACGAAAACGATGAACTCACTTCATTCAAACACATCGTTTTCTGAGCGAATTTCTGCAGTCATTCGTTTCTGATTTTACACAAATTGGGCGAAATGTTGACAAACCGCCTTTTATATATCCCACAGCTATGTGCGACTGTTTGTTGAAAAATGTATATCTTGTAAAAATATTAAAAAATATATTGACAAATAATATTATACGTTGTATAGTATGCATGTAAACAATATTATACATTGTATAATATTAATGATTTAATAATATTAGCGATATGATAATATTGATATTAAGATAATATTTACAGATAAATATCATTAATATAAAAATGATAATTTGTGGATTGTAAAAAATAATGTGTAAGGCAGGTGATTTTATGGTTTATCAATTGGGAGCTCCGCTGTTGGATGCCTGTGTGATGGCGGCACTTATAGATGGAGATGCTTACGGATATGTACTTACGAAGAAGGTTCAGGATGTCATAGACATTTCCGAGTCGACGCTTTATCCGGTACTAAGGAGACTTCAGAAGGACGGACTTCTTACTACCTATGATGTTCCGGATTCGGGTAGAAACAGAAGATATTATTCTTTAACCGATATAGGGAAGGAAAAGCTTGAGTATTATATAAAAGAGTGGAGAGAATATAGAGATAAGATTAACACTTTATTAGGAGGGGATTTATAATGAACAGTGAAAAGTATTTAACGGAATTGAGCGGATATCTCAATCCGCTGTCCAAGGAAGAAAAGAAAAATGCCATGGAGTATTACAGGGAGTATGTGGCAGATATCGAATCAAATGGTGAGGATATTGTGGAAAAGCTTGGAACACCAAGAGATTTGGCTAATTCAATTTTAAGTGACAATGCCTTAAAGCAGTTTAATGATCCGGATGTTAAGGTTGAAAAGAAGATGCACGGATGCCTCGTAGGAATACTTGCACTTTTGGCTCTTCCGGTAGGCTTACCTCTTGTAATTGCTGCACTCGCAATTATATTTGCACTTTTCATAGTAGGTTTTTCGATTGTTTTTGCATTGGGAGCAACCGGCGTAGGAGTTCTTGTAGGTGCAATCGGTGCTGTAATTGCAGGAATATGCTTCTTATTTACTATGCCGATTACAGGTATTACATTTTTCGGTATGTCCTTGGTTATGGCAGGCGTAAGTATACTTGCACTTTTAGCTACAGTTAAGATTTGTCAGTTTATTTTCTGGCTCATAGGAAGAATTTTCAGCAAAACTTTGGGCAAAAAAGATGGGGAGGTGCAGTAATTATGAAGAAGATGACTAAGGTATTATTGCTTTTAGCTTTTATATTTATCGTTCTTGGCGGAATTATTACGGCAATTGGTGTATTTTTCGGAGGACATACGGCGATAGGATGGGATAAGGAAAAGCACAGATTTATTACGGCAGATGACAGATACTATGTGACAGGGGAGAAAACAAAGCTTGATAAGTTTTACAGTATTGATATAGATTTGGATACGGAAAGCGTTGAGCTTATTCCTTCCGATGATTTCTATATAGAATATGCAGTTTATTCCTATAATAAGAATGTTGTTCCTTACAGCGTAAATGACAAAACGCTTAAGATAGAGGTAAAGGATAAGCTTTTCGTGTTTGATTTATTTGATTGGGGAAACAAAAATAAAAAGGAAAGTTATATCAAAATATACTATCCGGAGGACATGAATTTCGACGACCTGAATGCAAATATGGATATGGGAAGCCTTGAAATAACTAAGGGTAGCTTTGATAAGGTTTATATCAATCTTGATATGGGAAGTCTTGAGGCGAGTGACTGCCATCTCGGTAAGGCTGAAATTGATCTTGATATGGGAAGTATGGAATTAAATAATGTTTCACTTTCAAAGCTTGATGCAAATCTTGATATGGGAAGTGCAGAGCTTACCCTTTTAAAGGATGGAAAAAATGATTACGGATACAGCCTTGAGGTAGACTTGGGAAGCATAGAAGTAATCGGTAAGGAACAGGGTAGAAAGTATGAAGCAGATGGGGATAATCTCATAGAGATTGAGTGCGATATGGGAGATATTGAGATTAAAGAGAAGTAGCTTGATTTTAATTCCATAAGTATTATAATAGATATCGGAGGCGATATTTATGTTATTTGAAGATGAAATGATCAATATATTTGACAATGATATGGTGGGTATACCACAGATAATGCGCACTGACATTCAGGAAAAGGACGGTAATTATCTTCTTGAAATTGAGATACCGGGCTTTTCAAGAGAAGATGTCCAGGCAGAACTTGTGGACGGAAGACTTACCATTATAGCAAATCGTAAGTATGACGATGCTATCGAACAAGACGAAACAAAGATACATTATATCAGAAGAGAGAGACTTGTCGGTGGCTGTAAAAGAACCTTTTATGTAGGAAAGAAAGTTAAACAGGAAGACATAACGGCAGCTTTTAAGGACGGTGTGTTAAACATCATAATAGCTAATCCTGAAAAGGCTGTAGAAGGGGAAGAAAGAAAACGAATTCCAATTAAATAGTGTGTCATGGGGCGTGAGCCTTGTCACATAAATTACGTGTCTGAATAAAAAAGCAGGTATACAGGAGCAATTAACCCAATTTGCGTTAAATCAAAAACGAAAATTCGCAATAGGTGCGTTAAAAAATCGAACTGTTTGAACGAAGTGAGTTTTCGATTTTTAGCACCTATAAAGAATTTGAGTGCATTGATTTAGCAAATTGGGTTAAATGCTCCTGTATACCTGCTTTTTATTCGGACACTAATGTGACAAGGCTCACGCCCCTTACACAATTTAGTTAAGTGTAAATGCCCAG
>JAFUGL010000105.1 GCA_017469405.1 Lachnospiraceae bacterium
TATGTTCTCCAACGGAGCTGTCTTCATACATACCTTTGAAGCTCCGGCATATAAAAGCTTTTTTATATCCTCAAGCCTTCTGACTCCCCCGCAGGCTATAAGAGGAATGTCTAACTGCCTTGTGATTTCTTTTATGGTTGCAATATTTTTGTCAATGTCTTCTCTTGCACATGAGCTGTCAAAAAATGCTATTTCATCAGCTCCGGCATCATTATAAAATAATGCTTCCTCTATAGGATTTTCAAGTGAAAGACAAGGTATTATCTTTTTGTATCCCATTATATTCCTCCCTCTTTTATAAGCTTCCCTTTGTAGAAAGTATCTTACCGTCTAATCTTTCATTATATCCGGTTGCAATATCGAGTGCTTTTGCAAAAGCCTTAAATGCAGCTTCGATTAAATGATGATTATTTTCTCCGGATATCTGCTTAATATGTATATTCATGCCGGCACTATATGAAACAGCATAGAAAAATTCCTTTACCATTTCAGTATCCATATATCCGACTCTGTCGGTAGTGAAAGTCATATCAAAGCTTAGATACGGTCTTCCTGAAAGATCAACCGCACAAAGAACCAAAGCATCGTCCATAGGCAAGATAAATGAACCAAATCTTTCGATGCCTTCCTTGTCACCAAGCGCTTTAGATATAGCCTGTCCAAGAACAATACCGGTGTCCTCGATTGTATGGTGGCAGTCAACCATAATATCACCTATGGCTTTAACGTCAAGATTAAAAAATCCGTGTCTTGCAAAGCTGTTTAACATATGGTCGAAAAAGCCTATGCCTGTATCAATTTCAGCATTGCCCATCCCATCGATATCAAGTGTGAGCTTGATATCTGTCTCACTGGTTTTTCTTTCGATTGTGGCTGTTCTTTCTGACATAAAAATCACTCCCTGAAAATTTAAAAATTTTAATTGGTAAATCTATTAAATAGCCAATACGAATTAATTAGTAATAAATACATACTGCTATTTAAATATTATCTGCTTCAACTGAAAAATCAGATATAATATTATAACACTTATTACATATTTATTCAAATCTTACTCTTATTGAGTTTGCGTGGGCTGTGAGCTTCTCGGACTCCGCAAATGCGATAATATCCTTTGAAACAGGCTCTAAAGCCTCTCTTGAATAATATATAATACTTGATTTTTTGATGAAATCATCTACACTAAGCGGTGAGAAGAACTTTGCTGTACCATTTGTAGGAAGTACATGGTTAGGACCTGCAAAATAATCTCCCAAAGGTTCAGATGAATATTCACCAAGGAATATAGCACCTGCATTTTTTATCTTTGTCATAGTTTCAAATGGATTTGCTGTAACAATCTCAAGATGCTCGCTTGCAATTTCATTTACGGTATCAATAGCATCCTGCATGTTGTTGGCAACAAGTATATATCCGTAGTTATCAACGGACTTTCTTATTATATCCTTTCTGGAAAGGACACTAATAAATTTTTCTGTTTCTTCAGAAACCTTTTGAGCGAGGTCTAAAGAGGTTGTAACAAGGATTGATGATGCCATCTCATCATGCTCTGCCTGAGATAAAAGATCAGCTGCAACATATCTTGGATTGGCTGTTTCATCAGCCAAAACCATGACTTCACTCGGACCGGCAACAGAATCTATGCTTACATGACCGAATACCATTCTCTTGGCAAGCGCTACAAAGATATTGCCCGGACCAACAATTTTGTCAACCTTAGGGATACTTTCAGTACCGTATGCTAAAGCTGCTATAGCCTGTGCGCCTCCGGCTTTATAGATAGTATCAACGCCTGCTTCATTTGCAGCAACAAGAGTCATATCATAAACCTTACCCTCTGCATCACAAGGAGTTGTCATAATGATTTCATTTACGCCTGCAACCTTGGCAGGGATAACATTCATAAGAACGGAGGATGGATAAACTGCCTTTCCTCCCGGAACATATACGCCGACTCTTTCAAGAGGCGTAACCTTCTGACCAAGCATGATTCCCTTATCTTCAGAATCAAACCAGCTGTATTGCTTTTGCTTTTCATGATAGGTTCTGATGTTATATATTGCCTTTCTTATTACCTCTATAAGCTCCTTATCGACTCTTGTATAAGCATCTTCAATCTCTTCTTTGGTTACTTTTATATTTGATGCGTTAATCTTGGCTTTATCAAACTTTTCAGTGTATTTAAACAAAGCTTCATCTTTATTTATATGTATATCTTCTACTATGTCCTTAACTATGGCTTCATAATCGCCGTAATTGTCAGGACTTCTTTTTAACAGATTATTTAATATATCTTTTTTGGTTTCATCTGTAAGCTTTACTATTCTCATTATTCCTGCCTCCCAATAAGCTTATTTAACTCGTTTAGTATATTTCTTATACGTTCATGTTCCATTTTGAGACTTACCTGATTTACAACAACTCTTGCAGATAAAGGACAAATCTCTTCAAGAACCTCAAGACCGTTTTCCTTAAGCGTTGAACCGGTTTCGACTATATCGACTATAACCTCTGATAAATCTACAATCGGAGCAAGCTCTACGGAACCGTTAAGCTTTATTATTTCCACTGTCTGGTTTTTCTTGTTTTGGAAATAATCCTTGGCAATATTTGGATATTTGCTTGCAACACGGATTATCTCGTTTTTGCTTAAAAGTTCTTTGGCGGATGCTGGTCCGCAGACACACATACGGCATTTTCCAAAACCAAGATCCATAACTTCATATAGATTTCTTCCTTCTTCAAGTATGGTATCCTTACCCACTACTCCCACATCTGCAGCACCATACTCAACATAAGTAGGTACATCAGATGCTTTTGCAAGGAAAAATTTAATCTTATGTTCTTCATTTGTAAATATAAGCTTTCTTGTGTCCGGGTCCTTTACCTCTTCACAGGTTATACCCATTTGTTCAAAAAGCTCTAAAGTCTTTTTTGCCAGTCTGCCCTTGGCAAGAGCAAAGGTTAAATATCTCATAATTCTATCCTCATTCTATATCAGCTTAATTAAAAGCTTTTTAGTGTTTTAATATCTGTTTCGGTAACATTTTCATTAATCAATGAATATATATCAAGCTTTTCATCATCCTTTACAACATACACACCTGAAAAATGAAGTTTTTTTGCATAATCGATATAGTCTTCAATACTATGCTTTGCGGATTTTCTGATAAGCTCAATTTTCTTATCCTTCTCCCTGTAATAGGTTGCAAGCTCTATAGCGGCTTTTTGCTGTTCTCTTTCATATAAGATAAGAATATTGGAATAATCAAGCTCAAGCTCTATTTTATTGCGTGAAATGGCACTCATAAGCTCATCAACATATATTGCAAATCCTACAGCCGGAGCATCTTTACCAAATTTGGCCATCAGATTATTATATCTGCCACCCTTTACGATAGCATCGCCTGTTCCATAAGTATATCCCCTGAAAATAATTCCGGTATAATAATTGTATCTGTTGATCATACTAAGGTCAAAGCTTACATATTGTTCGTATCCGTATGAGCGAAGCGCATTGTAAACACGTTTCATACGTTCAATCGCTTCTATGGAACGTGGATTATTAACGAGTTCTTTTGCTTTATCAAGCATCTCCAATCCGCCGAACAGCATATTGAAGCTTGAAATAGCTTTTTTAGTATGCTCATCTATATCAAGTGATGATACAAATTCGGAAAGACCGAAGAAATTCTTTATATGAATAAGCTCTCTTATTCTGTCTTCGGTATCTTTATCTATGCCTGCTTCTTCGATAATTCCTTTGAAATAATCAATCTCACCTATTTCAATCTGAAACTCTTTTAAACCGACTTCCTTTAGACAGCTTATAACGCATGCTATTATTTCTGCATCAGCTGCGGAACTGTCATCATTTACCAGTTCACAGCCTACCTGGGTAAATTCATTTAACTTACCCTGATGTAAAGGTGCATTTGTAAATGTATTGCCGCTGTAGCAAAGCCGTATAGGTAAATCAACATCTGCATAATACTTCGCAACACATCTTGCCACGCTCGGAGTCATATCCGGTCTTAAGACAAGCGTGTTGTTGTTTCTGTCAAAGAATTTATACATCTCATTTGAAGGTGCCGAACCCTTGTCCATATTAAATATATCAAAGTATTCAAAGGATGGTGTGGAAATATCCTGATAACTGTATAAACAAAGGACATGATGGATATGATCTAAAACCTTTAGCTTTCTTTTAAATTCCAGATCATATATATCCCTGACTCCTTCAGGGGTATGTAAAAGTTTTTCGTTCATATCTTCCTATCTCCTTGCATTAACACTATTTGACCACGTAATGAATTAAATGATTAAAAACATAACACATCACAAAATATCAACAATTTATTATACTATAAAATCCGCTAAATTCAAACAAAAAATATTATTAATAAGTATAAAATAATTATATTAAGAAAAAACAGAACATTAGTTTGCATTTCGAACAAATGTATGGTATAATATCAACGATATATAGCAATTTGTTAAAATAATTTTAAATCCGGGAGGTTTACATATGGAGATATTATCTGCAAAGCAACAGGAAATATTGGAATATCTAAAAGAATGTATATTAAAAAAGGGCTATCCGCCTGCAGTCAGAGAGATATGTGATGCTGTTCATCTTAAGTCCACATCTTCTGTACATGCCCACCTTGAAACTCTTGAAACCAAGGGCTATATAAGACGTGACCCGACCAAGCCAAGAGCTATAGAGATACTTGATGATACTTTTAATCTTGCAAGACGTGAGCTTGTTAATGTACCGATAGTCGGTACTATCACTGCCGGTGAACCTATACTTGCCGTTGAAAATATCGAGGGCTACTTCCCTGTTCCACCTGAATATATCAAAACCAACAAAGAATTGTTTATGCTTAAAGTTAAAGGTGAAAGTATGATAAACGCAGGTATCTTTAACGGTGACCTGGTTATGGTTGAAAAGACCGAAACTGCCAGAAATATGGATATTGTTGTAGCTTTGATAGATGATTCCGCAACTGTAAAGACATTTTATAAGGAAAACGGCTACGTAAGACTCCAGCCTGAAAATGATACCATGGATCCGATTATAGTCAGAGACAATCTATCAATTTTAGGTAAGGTTGTCGGACTATTCAGAACATTTTAATCAAAATATATGTCAGATTATATTAGATTGACATAATAAAAATGCGCTAAGCATGGCGTTAAGTAACACGTGCCATGCGTGCGCATTTTTATGATGTCAATCTTTGCTTGAATAAACTCACTAGCTAATCATTATATCGCAGTAAATTGCGTCTTTATCTTCTTTGCTGGTTATATATCTGTATCTTATACATTTTCCTTCATTAAAGCGTACATGCATTTCTGAATAAGGATAAGATACACTCCTGTTAAACATATCGAAGCAGCAAACAGAATTATCTACATTAAAATCTTTTAGCTTTATATCAACTATATATCTTTGGAAATTGACAGTTACTGTATATTTTTTAATCATTTCACAATTTTCAAGAAAATCTGTTAAACGATTATAGATATCTTCATTTTCTCTGATATTGACCATATTCAAGTATTCGTTTATAACCTTATACATCTTATCTCTCCGTTAGGATTAAAAAATAATATCAATCTAAAACTTTTTTAAATATTTCGTTTAATAAATTTGTTTATCCTGAATTCTGTTATGTACTTCTTTGAATTCATCGAAATTTTGTATAAAAAGCTTAATTACTGCAGGATCAAAATGTTTTCCGCTTAAGCTTACTATCTCATTAAAAGTTTCCTCTAAAGTCCAACCTTTTTTATAATATCTTTCTGAAGTAAGTGCATCAAATACATCACATACAGCCATAAGTCGACTAATATATGCAATCTCTTCCCCTTTCATGCCAAGATATCCTGAACCGTCCCATCTTTCATGGTGTTCTTTGGCAAGAATACATGCTATATGCATAAGTTCACCCGGACATTTTTCAAGCAGAGCCTCTCCGTAGAGAACGTGATTTTTCATGATTTGATACTCTTCGTCCGTAAGTCTTTCAGGCTTATCAAGAATCTCTTCACTTATCATAAGCTTACCTATGTCATGCATCATGGAGGCTGTAGCAAGCATATCGACATACTCTTCATCAAAGCCTGAGGCTCTTCCCATAATTCGCATATATTCTGCTACTCTCTTAATATGTTCTCCTGTAGACTTGGATTTGCTTTCACTTATCTCTGAAAAAGAATAAATGAGACCTTTCTGGTTGTTTTGCATTGTTACTGCTGTATCTATTGCTGAATTAATCATCATAGAATTTCGCTGAACTATAAAGTATGCAGCTATTGATAAAACAAATACAACAACAATATGTAATACTGCATATCCCATCATAATATCTTCATATGTATCAAATGGATTACCAACAAAGTAATCTATATATCGAACTGACAAAAAATCTGATATAAGTATACTCACCGATACAAGCAGAGAAGTAAAAAGAACAAAGGTCTGGTTGTAGTAAAGTGATGCCATGAGTATCGGAAAAATCATTATTGGAAATATATAGCTTGAAAACATGGTAAGCATAATTGTCATATCTATACATATGCATATTATAACCATATGCTTAGTAAATCTAGATTCATCCCATTTTAATATATTAATTAATAAAATTGGTATTAATGCAATGATAATAGAAATTGAAAATAGTATAATAAGTAAAGCCCTATCTATATCTGAAATAAAAAAGCTATAGATAAAACCTAAAATTAACAATAAAATGATAGCCTTCATACATCTGGCTGATAATTGATTGATCTTTTTATAGTTTTCTTTAAGAATACTGTCTGATTTCATATACTTTTATAATTCTCCAATCGCAACGTATCCTCCGTCACGCCAGATATGCTCTAAATCGTAGAAGGAACGTTCTTCTTCTGAAAAGATATGAACAATTATATCATAATAATCAAGTAAAATCCATCCTCCATTTGAATATCCTTCTCTATTTTTTAATTTATATCCGGATTTGTGCATCATTTCATCAACATTATCACATAAAGCCTGGACATGATTATTATTTGAACCATCTGCAATAACGAGATAATCGCCTATTGAAGATATATCTCCTATATTTATTATTTTAATATCATTAGCCTTTTTATCATCAAGTGCATTATAGGCTATTTTAACCATTTCTTTTGAATTCATAAAATTCTCCTTATATAATTATTATTTGTTGACATAATAGTCATATGTCATTTTCGTCATATAGTCCATATCATCCATACTGTTTTCAAGATACTCAATAGTATTTTTTAATATATGAACTATACTTTTATCCAAATCAGTAAATGCTTCGCGTCTTATCTCTTCCATATCCTTTATCATTTTCCTGTTTGGTTCTATATAATCAGCTACAAAAATTATTTTTTCAAGGAGTGACATGTTAGGTCTTCCGGTCGTATGCCAGGTTATGGCATTTAGTATATCTTCATCTGTTATATCAAACTTATATCTGGCGTAATAAGCGCCGAGCTTTGCATGAAGCATCTCCGGATGACTTTCTTCATATTTATTGACAGGTAAGCCGTATTTTCTTGCTTTTTCAAGCTTATCTTTTGTTGATAATCCTTTTGCACAATCGTGTAGAAGTCCTGCTGTCCTTGCTGCTTCCACATCAGCACCATATACCATGGCCATACAGGCAGCTGTATAAGAAACTCCGACAGAATGTTCGTACCTTTTGTCACTTATCTTTTCCTTTAATTTTTGTATCATCTTTTCTTTATTCATAGTCAAATCTCCATAAGATGTTTAATATATTATCATCTGACTTAAATCAATAATAATATTAAAATCAATAATAACCTCAAAATTAACTCATATAAAGCTTGTTATTTATAATATATTCTTTTACCTTGGCAGGAACTCTTTTATCAAGATAACTATTTATTTTATCAATTGATATATCCTGATTCTTATCATAAAAACCACCGAGATATTTTCTGATTGCAGATGATGAAATGTTCATATTAGGCGAATTAATAAATTCAATATTTGCCTCAGATACATATTTTTTCAGCTTATCGGCATATAAGCGCATTTCATCAAATCCACTTTTTCTTTTTGCAACAAGTAAAGTACACATTTTTAAAACATCTTCATATTTATACCATTTATTTATAGTATATAAAGAATCTGCGCCAACTATAAAATATATCTTTATATTCGGATTAATTCCGTATATTTCTTTAAATGTATCATAGCTATAGGTTATGCCGCCACGTTTAATCTCTATATCTGAAATTTCAGTAAAATCAAGTGACGAAGTAGCCAGTTTAAGCATTGTAATACGCTCATTGGGACTTATTATTTCATTATTTCCCTTATATGCAGGTTTATTATTGGGCATAATTAGTATTTTTTCTATATCAGGAAACTGCTTAATTGCTTTTTGGGCAAGCATAATATGTCCGTTATGAATCGGATTAAATGTTCCTCCAAGTATTCCTATACAATTATATTTTAAGATAGATGATTTTTTATTCATATAATCCTCGAAATAAGCTATGTCAGATTAGCATTTCATTTTATTATTTATGGTAAAATTATTTTAGGATTTTTTTTATCAGGTTTATATAAAACTATTTTTTTACCAATCACACAAATAACCTGGCTATGAGTTCTTTCAGCTATTGCCTCAGCTATTGCATGTGGGTCATCAAGACAGTTTTTTAAAACACCTATTTTAATAAGTTCTCTTTTGTTAAATGCTTCATCTATGGCGCCTGTCACTTCCGGTGTCAGACTCGATTTACCGACATTTATAACAGGGTCTATATTCATTGCAAGCCCTTTAAGATAAGCTCTTTGTCTGCTTGTCATAATAATCCTCCGTTTTTTACTTAGTCTATATCTAAAATTTTATATTTACTAATAAAAGTAACTATATACTTATTATTAACTGATTTTATAATGTTACTTGTAATAATCAAATTCAAGACCGTATAATCTGACGGTATCTCCTTCATTTATTCCGAGCTCTTCAAGTTGATCCAATATACCGTTGTCCTTAAGGAAATTCTGAAAAAATGCAAATCCCTTTTCTGATTCAAGATTGGTATAACCAAGCATTCTTTCTATTCGTGGACCTTCAACACGATAAATACCATCCTCGTCTTTCCATACTTCAAACGGAAGTTCAGGATTATCAGGAAAATCGATTTCCATCTCAGGCTCAAATTCAACTACTTCAACATCTGATTTCTTTACAAGTTCATTTACATACCATAGCAGTTCATTTAAACCCTTTCCCGATACAGCTGAGATTGGAAATACTTTTATTCCCTTTGCTTCATACTCATCCTTTAACATAGAAATTACGGTTTCATAGTCATCGCCATATAAAGCATCACATTTATTTGCAGCAATTACCTGAGGTCTGTTAGGTAAGTCCTTATTATAGGTGGATAATTCATTATTTATTGTTTCTATATCTGCAATAGGATCCCTGCCTTCTGTTGATGCAGCATCGACCATATGAATTAAAACCTTAGTTCGTTCTATATGACGTAAAAATTCAAATCCAAGTCCTACACCTTCTGATGCACCCTCAATTATACCGGGTATATCAGCAATTACAAAACCGTTATTATCATCAAGGTCAACAACACCAAGATTTGGATTTAAGGTTGTAAAATGATAATTGGCTATCTTAGGTTTAGCATTGGTAACTCTTGACAAAAATGTAGATTTACCAACATTAGGAAATCCGACTAAACCAACGTCAGCTATTACCTTTAATTCAAGTGTTATCCACATTTCCTTAGCAGATTGTCCGGGTTGTGCATATTTAGGAGCCTGCATTACAGAAGTTACATAGTGTCTGTTGCCTTTTCCGCCTCTTCCGCCTTTTAATAAAACTACAGGCTCGGTTTTGTTGGACATATCAAGGATAACCTTACCGGTTTCAGCATCTTTAATAACAGTACCTGCAGGAACTTTAAGAATGACATCTTCACCATCTGCTCCGTGACAGTTTTTCTTTCCGCCTTCCTCTCCATCCTGTGCCTTATATTTTCTTATATGTCTGAAATCCGTAAGTGTATTTAAACCGGGGTCTACAACAAAGACAACATCACCACCTTTACCGCCGTCTCCGCCATCTGGTCCGCCATTAGGCACGTATAGTTCACGACGGAAGGAAACATGGCCGTCTCCACCCTTACCGGATTTTATAAATATTTTAGCTCTATCAGCGAACATACAAACCTCCGTTAAAATTCAAAAAAATAATCAATTTTTACAAGTGAAATGTAACAAAAAGTAATAAAGCCGGGAAAATAAATTCCCGGCTTTATAATACTAGTTTTCTGTTGAAACCGGATAGATTGAAACCTGCTTCTTATCTCTACCCTTTCTCTCAAAACGTACGATACCGTCTACAAGTGCGAATAAAGTATCGTCACCACCGCGTCCAACATTCACACCAGGGTGAATCTTAGTTCCACGCTGTCTGTATAATATATTACCGGCTTTTACAAATTGACCGTCTGCTCTCTTTGCTCCAAGTCTCTTAGACTCTGAATCACGTCCGTTCTTAGTAGAACCAACACCCTTCTTATGAGCAAAGAACTGTAAATTCATCTTTAACATATTTACACCTCCTCATCGACTATTTACAAAGTCTCGGATTTATCCTTAAACTTTACTATCAAATACTTATCGCCATACTCTTCTTTAATATCAGTGATTCCAAGAGCAAGCGATTCAATCAGTAATTGTCCTTTTTTATCAGGTTCAGATGTGAATTTAAACTTCAATAATCCGTCTTGATCTTCCTCGACTTCAAATATGTTATCCGTTAGGCAGTCAATCGAATTAACGGTATTAATGGCTAAAACAGAAACCGCTGAACAAACAATATCTTTTCCATACTTTCTAAACATTGCATGTCCACTTATACTAAAGCCTTTATATGTTCCATCTGATTCCCTATAAAATATCGCTTTAATCATAATTTCCTAATTAAGCATTGATTGCTTTGATCTCAACCTTAGTAAATGGCTGTCTATGTCCCTGCTTCTTATGATAGCCGGACTTTCTCTTGTACTTGTATACAACAACCTTCTTGCCCTTGCCTTCGCCAAGAACAGTTGCCTTTACTGAAGATTTTTTGCAAGCTTCACCGCAAAGCATATCTTTGTCGTTATTAACTGCAACAACATCAAATGTAACTTCGTCGCCTTCCTTTGCGCCAAGCTTTTCTACATTAATGATATCTCCTTCAGCTACCTTGTACTGCTTACCGCCTGTTGCTATAATTGCGTACATATGGTTACCTCCTATTATCATTACTCGCCAGTTATGGTGATGCCTTAAAAACGGGCATACTTCTACCTTCCTGTGCGGCACACTCAGTTAATATAACATTATGGAAAATAAATGTCAAGAAAAAATATTAAATAATTGCACTATTTTCCATAAAGCATATTTATTTCATTAAATCAGATAAATTATTGTACAGTCGGATCTATTCCCTGCATATATTGTGAAAGGGCCTGTTTATTTGCTTCAATATCAGGTAATAAAACAGCCATTCCATCAACATAAGTTGACTGATAAGTACCTTCGGCAGGAAGATAAAAGCTTTTCATCCCTCCTCCGGAACATCTGACATAAGCAAATCCGGCTTTCAGTATATTCATTGTAGTAATATCTGTTACAATATGTGGTGCTACACCATCCAAAACTTTAAAGCCTTTAAGTAAATGACCATGCTTTATCTTGTCAATAACAGCCATTATCACTGTTCTTTGTCTGTTTGTTCTGTCCCAATCAGAATTACCAACATATCTTATTCGTGAATATCCAAGTACTTGCCCCGGAGTAAGATTATTGACACCTTCATGTAAATTCCATGTTTCAACTGCTATCTCATCAGTCGTTCCAAGTTCAGGATGTTCATTTAGATAAGCAGCCTCCTCAGCACTTAATTCTATATCAAGATTACCTACAGAAGTCATGGCTTCCATAAATCCACCAAAATCAACAAGAGCATTTCCGTCAATTTTAACACCGAGATTTTCTTCAATTGTCTGGTCAAGTAAATCAATACCGCCAAATGCAAATGCAGCATTAATTCTGTTTCCGCCATATCCCGGTATATTAACATACATATCCCTCATAATAGAGGTGAGTGTTACGGTATGTGTTTTCTTGTTAATTGTACAAAGAATGATTGTATCAGCTCTTTGCATGCCCTGTCCTTCTCTTGCATCCTGACCTATAAGAAGAATGTTATATACATCTCCATGAAAATTACCGCCCCTCTTGGATACTTCGGTTTCAACGCGCTCCATCTTATTTAAAGATTTAACGGCAAGACCTATTCCCAAACCGCATATACCTATTATTAAAATTAAAAATATAATCAATGTTTTTAATAAAGGATGCTTCTTTTTGCGCTTTTTAGGCTGTTGGTATTGCTGCCTTTGTTGCGGCTGACCTACAGGCTGTTGGTATTGCTGCCTTTGTTGCGGCTGTCCCACAGGCTGTTGATATTGCTGCCTTTGTTGCGGCTGTCCCACAGGCTGTTGATACTGCTGTCTTTGTTGCGGCTGTCCCACAGGTTGTTGATACTGCTGTCTATACTGTGGCTGTCCTACAGGCGGATGATTAGAGATAGGATTTTGTATATACTGTGGCTGTTTGACTTCTGTTGAGTCGGAAATATTTGAAAATGCACTATCCTCGTAAGCATCTTCAACAAAAGCACTATCCTCCAGATAATTATAATTTTCCATCTGTATTCTCTTTTTTTCTTCGGCCTGTATGCGTCTTAATTCTTCTAATTGTCTAAGTTCTTCTTCCTTAGTCATATCAATCTAATTACACAATTTATATTTGTGTATTCCTTTCATTTATCATTTTATTAAATCATGTTGACTAATAAAGGTTGTTACTTGCGAAAGTATATTACATATATCCCGCGTGGGTTACATTATAGAACCATTATATAATTAAATCAATTGATATTTAGCTAAAAATAATCTAATATTTTCTTAATATTTTATTAAATGTGCCATCTCATAAAGAGGCTTTCTTACTTTCTTTCTTGTTAATTCAACAAGGCCAAGTCTTGTAATGTCTATAACATTTACAGGTATAAAATCATTTTTTGTAAAATCTTTTAATTCATTTAACAGATTTTGATTTAAACTCTCATTTTTCATACTGATAAAATCTACGATGATTATACCTGATATATTTCTTATCTTAAGCTGCCTTGCGATTTCCATTGCAGCTTCACAATTTATTTTATATATATTTTCCTCTGAATTTCTTCCTTTAATCGCTTTACCGCTATTTACATCAATTACAGTCATAGCTTCAGTATGCTCTATAACAAGATAAGCACCTGATTTAAGATATGCTCTTTTCGATAATGCCTTCTCGGTAAGTGATTTAAGATTATATAGATTCGTAAGACTGATCATTTCATCATTATAATGCATAATTTCAGTATTATAGGTATTGGTAAATTCATTATAGATTTCGGGCGAATCTGTTATAACCTCACATTCCGGATGCTTGGAAAAAATACACATATCCTTAAGATATGCAGCTTCATTTTTATATACTACTGAATAAGCTGACATAAACGCAGCCTTACTAAGCATATCATCCAGTTTTTTAAGTAATTCAAGCATCTCTTTTTTTATATCCTGTGTTGAAACATTTTCGCTGTCAGCTGCCTTTGTTCTTATAACAGCACCATAAGTAATATCCTTACATTTTTTTTCTGCTTCAAAATCAAAAAGGACTTCTTTAAATAATGCTTTTAAATTATCGCGAACCTGATTATCCTTTATCTTTGCTGAAACTCCAACCGTACTGTCAGAATGAATAATTACATATTCACCGGTTAAGCTTATATCGGTTGTAACACTTGGCTGCTTTGTTTTTATACTGTCCTTGGATATCTGAACCGGCAGAATATCGCCCGTTTTAAGTTTTTTTTCACCCTTATAATCTTCAAGGGACATATAACAACTTAGTCCGGACATTATATCAACAAAAACAGCATTTATGTTATTAAGAATATTAGAAACTCTTCCCACGTAAATGTTACCAAGGATTGAGCCTTCCTCATAACATCTGATATCAGAAAGCTTATTGTCCTCAAAATAGTATCCAAGCTTTAAATTTTTATTATCAATAACTATAAATTTATTCACGTTTTAAAATCTTTCTCCTTCACTTGATAGTGATTCAAGCTTATCACGTTCACCCATATATGTTTCGATTCTATGAATCATGTAATCATATCGGTTATAAAGAGCGCCTGCTTCTTTGCATAGGGCTTCTATTACAAGCTCCGGCTTTAAATTATCCTTACTGCCGGAAGCAAGCAGCATATATATGCCATCCTTATAAGGTTTTATATCATATATAAGAGGCTTAATGTCAGACAATTCTTCCTTTGATTTCGTCTTTTTTATAATTTTAACTGTAGGTTTTGACATCATTAAATCAATTGATTGATTAAGCATATCCAAAGTATCATTTTCGCACTCTTCGTTCTTATAAATGTAATAATCGGAGGCTGAAACGATAGCCATGGAAGGCTTTGCCTTATCATCTAATAAGACAATGTCATGAACTTTAACTCCTTCAGGGAGAACAGCATTTAATCTGTTCATCATATCCTCAGCAGATGTAACCGAATTAAATTCTCCGTCAAAATACTCACCCTCAGAAGTCATACCAAGAGGCATGGGTGCAGCAAAGGATATAATCTGATGCGGCGAAAAACCTTTAGAATACGCCACATCGAGTTTGGCTCTTCTTATGGCTTTTTGAAAAAGACGCATAATATCCAGATGTCCGATAAATCTAAGAACACCTGTCTTTTCATACTTGATTCTTAGCTTCAAAGCAGACACCTCCTTTATAGACGGCCGCACCGCAGCCGGAACATTTCATACGACAGTTTGGTGTAACGACGCCTGCCTTAGCATTATGCCATTCTTTAAGAAGAAATTTTTTTGAAACACCGACATCTATATGCTCCCAGGGAAATATTTCGTCATCAGCTCTTTTTCTTGTAATATAAAAATCTATATCAATATTATTTTCGGAAAATGCCTCCTTATATCTTTCCATATCAAAAAACTCTGTCCAAGCATCAAATATAGCGCCTTTTTTATATACATCATAAATAAGTCGACTGAGTTTTCGATCACCTCTGGCAAATACTCCTTCCAA
>JAFUGL010000106.1 GCA_017469405.1 Lachnospiraceae bacterium
CCAAATAATCCAAACATAATATTTGAAAAAAATCTACCTATAGGACCGCACCACCCAAAATTACTAAGCAACAAAAATACTGTTACCGCAAGATATACAAAAAGATATATCTCATTTCTTCTAGGATCATATTCTTTTTTACTATTTCTGCTACTCGAATTACCTCTGTTTCTATTAGTATTATTTCTGCTATTATTAGCTCTATTACTATTATTTACGGTATTTCTGCGGTTTTGACTGCTACTCCCGTTTCTTCCCGTACTTGCCATATTATTACTCTCCTTATCTATATGTAGCGCCATTTTTAAAATGGCAGCTTAATAGTTCTCATACTGATTCATTTTACTATTTTTCTTCTCATTAATCAAGTCATATAAGCAATTAAGAGCACTATTTATTCCACCAACACGGTCAATTATTCCCTTTTCAACCGCATCAGCTCCAACAAGCATTGTTCCTATATCTTTTGTAAGCTCAGTTGTGTTAAACATAAGAGATTTAAAATCATCCTCACTTATTGAACTGTGATTGGAAGTAAAATCAATAATCCTGTCCTGCATTCGTTCAATATATTCAAAATTCTGCTTGACCCCAAGCACTGTATCATTAAATCTTATAGGATGAACCACCATAGTTGCCGTAGGAACTATATAAGTTACATCTCCTGAAACAGCAAGCGGTACACCTATAGAATGTCCTCCTCCCAACACAAGACAAACCTTCGGTTTGCTAAGCGAAGCTATCATCTCTGCTATGGCAAGTCCGGCTTCCACATCACCACCAACAGTATTTAAAAGCACCATAAGTCCGTCGATATTTTCGTTATCTTCAACAGCAGCAAGTTGTGGAAGAATATGCTCATACTTACTTGTTTTAGTATTTATTCCCAGATTTTCATGGCCTTCAATCTCACCGATTATATTTAATAGATGTATCTTCTGTCTGTATTTATTGTTTGCAAGTGTTATCTGTCCGTAATCCTCTATAAGCTGTGACCTCTTTTCACTTATATTTGAGCCGTTTGATTTTTCTACATCATTTCCTTTATCCTGATACATAAAAAATCCTCCATAATAAAATATAAATTTATTATGCAGGATTTTTATATTTTTATTCATTATAAACAATTGAAAAAAGACTTTAGTAAAAACTCCCCATAAGTTCATACCAAAGTCTTTAGTCTTTAAATTGAACACCCCTAATGTTTCAAATTTATAAGGTAATTATATAGCAAATTTAACAAAATATCCAGTATTTTTTTTGCAAATTGCATAAAATTGTCATTTTATACAAAAAAACATGCCACCGGAAAGCAAATCCGGTGACATATTTTGTATAAAAATTACATATTTATTATAATATCGTTATTATCAGAAAGTGCATCATACGAAATATAATTTGTTTCCATACTCTTTCCGTTTAATAATACTTCCTTATATCCGCTCTCACATCCGTTTGGATTGTTTACAGTGATGTGAAGCTTTTTACCTCTGTAGTCCTTATCCATCTCAAAGCTCTTCCACTCTGAAGGAATAGATGGCGCAAGCTTAATACCATAGAAATCAGGTCTAAGACCAAGTATACCTTCTACACATCCTACCATAACTGTAGATGCTGTACCTGTAAGCCAATGTACATGTGAACGTCCTGCAAACGGACTGTCATTACTTTCTGTAAACTGTCCATGGCAATATGGCTCAAGCTTTCTTATCTCTGCCTTATCATTCATCGCAGCAGGTGAGCTTTCTGTAAAGTATTCAAAAGCTCTGTTACCATGTCCCATAAGGGATTCTGCAAGAATTATCCAACCCTGAGTCTGTGAGAATATACCACTGTTTTCCTTAGTACCAGGATTAAACAAAAGCATAAGTGCTCCTTCAAATGCATGGTCAACATATGGAGGGTCCATAAGCTTAACACCATAAGGAGTATTTAATTTACTATGTACAGATTCAAGAGATTTCTCAGCCTGCTCCTTTGAAGCAAGACCACTTATAACACCCCATGACTTAGGATTAAGCCACATAGAAGCTTCCTTATCATTTCTAGATCCGATAACCTGTCCGTCTTCAGTAAAGCCACGAACATATCTGTCCTCATCCCAGCACTTATCCTGAAGAATTGTGCCAAGTGCAGTCTGTATATCATCAAGATACTTGATATAATCAGTATCCTTCTTAATTTCAGCAAAGCCCTTAAGCACTGTCATAGCATAATAAAGCTGCATTGCGACAAAGGTTGACTCACCCTTCTTACCAAGTCTTAAGCAGTCATTCCAGTCTGCATGAAGACCTGCCGGCATATTGTGATTGCCAAGTCTGTTCATAGAGAAATCTATAGCTCTCTTAAGATGCTCATAAACAGTTCCTTCACCACCGTTGGCAAATACTATAACCTCATCTATAAAGTCAACATTTCCTGTTTCGGCAATGTACTTATAAATTGTAGGGAAGAGCCACAATGCATCATCAGCTCTGTATGCCGGATGTCCTGTTGCTCTGACATAGGATTCATCATCAGGCGTATCCTCATGTCCGGCATTGTGATCAAACTTAACAAGCGGAAGTCCGCCACCGTTATCAACCTGTGCAGAAAGCATAAATCTTATCTTTTCAAGAGCCATTTCAGGCGCAAGATGAATTACACCCTGTATATCCTGAACAGTATCTCTGTATCCGTATCCGTTTCTAAGTCCGCAATACGAGAAAGATGCTGCTCTCGACCAGATAAAGGTCATAAAGCACTGATATGCATTCCAGGTATTGATCATAGCATTGAAAGCTTCACTTGGAGTCTTAACCTGAAGATGATTAAGCTTGCTATGCCAGTAATCCTTTAACTCGGCAATCTCATCAACAGACTTTTTAGACACATCTTCATATGAAGCCATAATCTCATCTGCCTCATCATCACTCTTCATACCAAGAATAAATGCAAATTCCTTTGATTCACCTGGCTTTAATGTAAGCTTTGTCTCAAGTGCACCACAGGCATTTAAATTATAATTTAACTTGTCACCGCAGCTGCCGTTTTCAATTGCTGCCGGATTAGCATAAGAATGATATCTGCCTAAAAATTCTTCCTTATCTCCGCAATAGCTTGCGACCTCTGCTCCCACTAGTCCAAACACCCTGTTAACAACCTTGCTGTCATTAACGGCATTTTTCGTTACATTTTCATTTATAACCTGTTTAATTCTGTTATTAGAAAAATATGTTTTTGTAATAAATAATGTATACTGAAGGTTTACCTGATCCTGCTCGTAGTTATTGTCATTTGTAAATTCACAATAACCAAATACGGAAAGTTCTCTATCTTCATTCGAATTATTGGTAAGCTTTACTTTCCATACCTCATGAGTTTTATCAAGAGGTACATAATAAAGCGCCTCTGAATCTATACCACTATAAGAAGCCTTAATGTTGGTATAGCCTGTTCCATGACGGCACTCGCTCTTATATACATCAAGCGGCTTGCCAACCGGCTGCCATGATGCTGACCAATAATCCTTACTCTTATTATCTCTTATGTAAATGTATCTTCCCGGCTGATCAAAATTATTAAATACATATCTGATAATTCTGCCGTTTGCACCGGATTTTACAAAACTGTAACCACCAGCATTGTTGGATATTATAGCACCGTATTCCGGTGAACCAAGATAATTGGCCCAAGGTGCCGGAGTGTCAGGTTTGTCTATAACATATTCCTTGTTCGCTTCGTCAAAATATCCAAATCTCATTAAACATCCTCCCGATTATTCAGCATCCTTTAAGCTAAGACTAATCTTGCCCATTCTGTCGATGTCAAGAACCTTAACTCTTACCTCATCACCGATATTTACTACATCCTCAACCTTTTCAACTCTCTTGTTAGAAAGTTTTGAGATATGGATAAGACCATCCTTGTTAGGTGAAAGCTCAACAAATGCACCGAAGTTCATTATTCTTACAACCTTACCCTCATATGTCTTTCCAACCTCGATAGGATCAACAATTGAACGGATAATCTTAACTGCCTTATCAATTCCTGCCTGCTCGACACCACATACAGAAACTCTTCCGTCATCATCTATATCAATCTTGACACCTGTTTCTTCAATTATAGCATTGATAGTCTTACCACGCTGACCGATAATCTCACCAATCTTCTCCGGATCAACTGTAAGCTGAACAATCTTTGGAGCAAGAGCACTAACTGTCTCACGAGGAGCTGATATAGCAGGTTTCATACAAGTATCCATGATAAATAATCTTGCCTCACGACATCTTGCGATTGCACCCTCAACGATAGGTCTTGTAAGACCATGAATCTTGATATCCATCTGAATAGCTGTGATACCCTCGGTAGTACCTGTTACCTTAAAGTCCATATCTCCGAAGAAATCCTCAAGTCCCTGGATATCAGTCAAAAGAATATAATCATCATCAGTATCACCTGTTACAAGACCACAGGAAATACCTGCAACCATCTTCTTAATAGGTACACCGGCTGCCATAAGAGCCATACATGATGAACAGGTTGAACCCATAGAGGTTGAACCGTTTGATTCAAAGGTCTCTGATACGGAACGGATTGCATATGGGAACTCTTCCTCACTTGGAAGTACAGGAAGAAGTGCTCTTTCTGCAAGTGCACCATGTCCGATTTCACGACGTCCCGGTCCTCTTGATGGTTTAGTCTCACCAACAGAGTATGAAGGGAAATTATAATGATGCATATATCTCTTAGATACAACATTTTCATCAAGTCCGTCTAACTTCTGTGCCTCTGATAATGGAGCAAGAGTTACAACGTTACATATCTGAGTTTGTCCTCTTGTAAACATAGCTGAACCGTGAACTCTAGGAATAATATCAACTTCAGCTGCAAGAGGTCTGATCTGAGTAATCTCTCTTCCGTCAGGTCTCTTGTGATCCTTAAGAATCATCTTACGAACTGTCTTCTTCTGATACTGATAAACAGCCTCATCGAGAACTGCAAGCCATTCCTCATTTTCAGCAAAAGCCTCAGTAAGCTTGTCCTTAATCTGTCTGATATTTTCTTCTCTAACCTGCTTTTCATCAGTAAATACTGCTTCTTCCATCTGGGCAGGTGGAACAATCTCTTTAATAGCTGCAAACAATTCTTCCGGAACTGCACAGCTTGTATATTCATGCTTTGCCTTACCACATTCTGCAACTATCTGGTCTATAAATGCGATAACCTTCTGGTTTAACTCATGAGCAGCATAAATAGCTTCAATCATCTTTGCCTCAGGAATCTCATTTGCACCTGCTTCAATCATGATAACCTTATCTCTTGTTGATGCAACTGTAAGCTTAAGATCTGACACAAGGTTCTGAGTTGAATTTGGATTAAATATAAACTCGCCATCTATCATACCAACCTGTGTAGTTGCACATGGACCGTCAAACGGAATATCTGATATAGCTACTGCTATAGCAGAACCAAGCATAGCTGTAAGTTCAGGTGAACACTCAGGATCAACTGACATAACCATGTTATTGAGTGTAACATCATTTCTGTAATCCTTTGGGAAAAGAGGTCTCATAGGACGATCAATAACTCTTGATGTAAGGATAGCATTTTCACTTGCCTTACCTTCTCTTTTATTAAATCCACCCGGGATTTTTCCTACTGCATAAAGTTTCTCTTCATACTCAACTGAAAGTGGGAAGAAATCGATTCCTTCTCTTGGCTTTTCAGATGCTGTTGCAGTTGATAAAACAACAGTATCGCCATAGTGCATAAGCGCAGCACCATTAGCCTGCTTAGCAACACGTCCGACATCAACGCGAAGTGTTCTGCCTGCAAGTTCCATTTCAAACTTCTTAAACATTTGTACTTTTCTCCTTGAAAATATATTTTGAATTAAGACTCCGAAACAACTGAAAATGTCACTTTAAATAAATACCTAAAATACCATTTTCAGAAGTCTCGGTTTTGTCTTAATACAATCTAAAATATTATATCATTCTTATGTGAAATCTTCAAGAGTGGATTTTAATCGAATATGCTTTTAAAATAATAAAAACAGATATAATTTACTCAATTTTAAATTAATTGGATTAAAGGAAAACTAAAATGAGTAATTCAAATTATTTTAATCAGGCATTACACGATATGGTTTTTGAAAATGCATGTGGTGCAGCCATAAAAAGACTTGCCGATAAAAGCTTTCCAATTTCATATATAGTTAAAGAACTTGATTATCCTATATCGTTTGAACGTGTGCAAAAATATGTCTGGCAGTACTATCTGGACAATAAAACAATAATATACCCTGATAACGAGATAGACTATACTGAAGAAAATGGAATAATCACAATAAAAAAATCCGGTATAAAAAAGACATTTATAAAAGAACAAGGTCCTTATGGAAAAACCACATTCAGACAAATTGTAACAGAAGATAATGATGTATACCTTAATAATCACACTAATTCACCGGACAATAAATATGTTGTTTGCAATTTTGGAGAATTAAAGTATAGTAATTTAAATGAATATGAAAGCATGTTGAATAATCTTAACAAAGAAGACCGAACATATATTGCAGATTTACCTTGGCAAAACAAAAAAATCTATCATATATTAAATGATAGATTGAAATCCATTTACAATTCTTTAAGAGCATCAAATAAAAAATAAAAAAGCTGTGAACCTAATCACAGCTTTTTTATATAAACTATTTTTTAGTTACCACCACTGCTGCTTCAGTCAATTATTACAATTGCAGCTGAACCTGATGGTTTAGAATTATTTTCATCCCAAGATGATCCGTCAAATATGATTGTCTGACCGTTTTCAGTATATTTTACATAATTAATTGTATATGCGTCATGTGAAACATCATCTGCATCATATGCTGCCTTACAAGCAATTTCAAGATAAGTGCAACCTTTAGCACCGGTTGGTAAATCAGCAGTTTCTTTAATTGAAGTTACATTAACATCTGCAGGTGCGCCACCCTTAGCATACTGATTTGACATTTCAGCCTGTGCTGCAGTAAGAGCACTCTTTGCATTAAGAACAATCTGCTGCTGTTTAGCTCTGTCAATATAACCAAGCAATGCAGGTACAAGAATAGCTGCCAAAATAGCAAGAATAACGATTACTACAATTAATTCAACAAGAGTAAAACCCTTATTATCCTTTCTCATTTTTTTCATAAAATAATCCTCCTTTAAAATTTTTTTAAGTTCTCTTTTTGATATATTGATTATATCAGATTTTTAAACTCACTTCAAGTTTTCTATTATATTTATCGGCATTTTTTTAAATTAAATTATAAATAAATAAAATTATTTTATTCTTTATTAAAATCCTTTAACACAATCCAACCTTCAGAATAATTTGATGCTTGCGGATATTTATAAACCGTTTTATAAGAAAGTGCCATATATAAAACATTTTCAGCAACATTATAACATAAAGTTCCCGCCTGATCGCCATAGATACAAATTGCTCTTTGGTTTTCATCATATACAAAATCCTTTGCAAGTAAAACATTGTCATAATCTAAAGGATATGCAAAGTCCCATTCTCTTCCTACTTTTCCCGGTTTTTCTAAAGCTTTATCCCAATAAACACTTGAATCCTTTAATACATAATAAACTACATCCTCATAAACAAAAAATGTACCCTTTTTAAATTGAAATGTCCACCATATTGAACTATATTCATCAAGTATAGTTTGATTATCCGGCCAATATCTTTCAGATTCAATCTTATAACCTGTATCTACATACTCATCATTGATTTTTACAAAAAACTCTCCCTCAGGCACATTAGCATTTGACAAATTATTTTCATCTTCTGAATCTTCATCTGCAGAATCATTATTATCTGAAGGTTCTGTATTATCTGCAGGCTCCGTGTTATCTGCAGGCTCTGTATTATCTGCAGGCTCTGTGTTATCTGCAGGCTCTGTATTATCTGCAGGCTCTGTGTTATCTGCAGGCTCTGTGTTATCTGCAGGCTCTGTGTTATCTGTAGAATTATCTGAATCTTTTTTAGTTTTATCCACATCAGGTACAACTATATCATTATTTACTATGCCTGATGCACTTCCATCTCCACCGCTTTTTATGCCTACAAGCTCCTCTATATCATTTTCATCACTATAAACCCATTTTGCTTCCTCAAGTTTCCATACAGCAGTTATACCATTTTCGGTATATCTAAACTCATGTATGGTATATAAATCTTTGCCTGATGAACCAAATTCCACATAGGTTATAGATCCAACTTTTTTTGTGCTTGTAAGATCCATATTTACACTTTTTCCAACAGCATTATTTAAATCATCCAGCGAATTAAACACAGGTTGACCATAAACATATCTTTCATTTGATAAGCTCTGAGAAACCATAAGACAATCCTTGGCATTAATAACAACCTGTTCTCGTTTTTGCTTATCCATATAACTCATAAAAGCAGGCACAATAATAGCAGCAAGTACTGCAATTATTACCATAACCACAACCAGCTCAACAAGAGTAAATCCACTATTCTTCTTTTTATCATTACAATTTCTCTTATTCATAATGTGCCTCCTTTCACTAATTTACTCATACTTCAATATATATATCGGCTCTTTATAGATATTGATCAAGTTCTGCTCTGTCATTTGAATAACGATATGCATTTTCTTTTGTAATTATTCCCATACTTACATATCTTGCAAGCTCATTATTGAGTGTATGCATTCCAAACGCTGAACCCGACTGCATAAGTGTGCCAAGCTGATGACACTTATTTTCTCTTATCTGATTGCAGACAGCATCTGTTCCTATAAGTATCTCTGTAGCAGCTATTCTTCCATTGCCTCTTGCATTTGGTACAAGACACTGAGTTATTACTCCGTTAAGAACACCTGCCAACTGAGTCCTGATCTGATTTTGAATATTGGCAGGACAGGCATCTATAATTCTATCGATTGTCTGTGGTGCACCTGTAGTATGAAGTGTTGACATTACCAAATGTCCTGTTTCAGCTGCAGTAAGTGCTGCTGATATAGTCTCATAGTCTCTCATTTCTCCTACAAGTATGATATCAGGATCTTCACGAAGAGCACTTCTTAAGGCAGATGCAAAATCTTTTACATCTCTTCCGACCTCTCTTTGATGAATAAGAGCAAATTTCTTATCATATTTATACTCAACAGGGTCTTCTATAGTTATTATATGATCAGGTCTTGATTCATTGATACTGTCAATCATAGAAGCAAGAGTTGTTGATTTACCCGAACCTGTAGGACCTGTTACAAGGATAAGTCCTCTTGGCTTTGCTGCGAGCTCTTTTAATACCGGTGGAAGTCCAAGCATCTCAAGTGACGGTATAGTTGAATTAAGAAGTCTTATGGTAGCAGCAAGCTTTCCATCCTGTTTAAATACATTTACACGCTGTCTGTTACCATCAGAAGAGCAAATTGCAAAATCAGCATCAAGCCCTTCCTCCAAATCAGCTCTTTGCTCATCTGTAAGCATCTCAACTATCATTGAAAGCTTTTCAGCATTACTTTCTTCGTTAACCTCTTGCAGCTTTCCGTTTATACGAAACATAGTCGGGAGTCCAACAGAAAGATGTATATCCGAACAGCCCATGCTCCTTGCTTTAAGTATCATCTCATCAATCATCATAATTTTTTGCCCTCCATAATCATATAGTTAAAATAAAAAACCAAATAAATATTTTAATAAAAACATTAATATACTTACTAAAGAAATTGCCATTTTGCCCCCTGTCCGACCATTAACAATCTAAAAAACATTTAATCAATAAAAGTATCAAAGTACTTAACAAATCAACAATTTCAAGAAATACTATTCATAATATGCAACCTTAACCAATTCATCTATGGTTGTTACACCCTGTTCAACAAGTTCAAGTGCACTCTTCTTAAGAGTACTCATACCCTGTTCTTTAATAGCATATTCCTTTATTTCTTCAACCGAAGCTCCGTTGGTTATCATAGAACGAACATTTTTATCAATAACCAGAATCTCATGTATGGAAATTCTTCCTTTATATCCGGTATTATTACACTGTCTGCATCCTACCGCATGCTTAATCTCATCGAAATGAACACCTGCTATTGATTCCTCATCAGGAGTCATAGGTCCGCTGGTAGCACAGAAAGGACAAACCTTTCTCACAAGTCTTTGTGCTACAATACCAACAAGTGAACTTGCAATCATATACGGTTCAACACCCATATCCGCAAGTCTTACTACTGAAGAAGCCGCATCATTTGTATGAAGTGTTGAAAGAACCAAGTGTCCGGTTATAGCAGCTCTTACCGATATAGAAGCTGTCTCTGAGTCACGTGTTTCTCCAACCATTATGATATCCGGATCCTGACGAAGCAAGGCTCTAAGTCCAACCTCAAATGTAAGACCTGCGATATTATTAACCTGCATCTGATTAAGCTTTGCTACATTTTTTTCTACAGGATCTTCAATAGTCGAAATATTGACACTTCGCTTTGACAGTTCCTCAAGTATCATATAAAGTGTTGTTGACTTACCTGAACCTGTAGGTCCTGTAAGGTAGATGATACCGTTTGGAGACTGAAGCATCTTTTTAACGATATTATAATTTCTATCTGTCATACCAAAAGTACCCATATGGTCTATGGTTGACGCAGATGCAAGAAGTCTTAATACCGCTTTTTCTCCAAATACCGTAGGGATAACTGAAACTCTGACATTTAAGTTAACTCCCTCAATATTAATTCTAAAATGTCCATCCTGCGGTATTCTTCTTTCGGCTATGTCCAAATCACCAAGAATCTTTATTCTGGCAATAAGCGAATTATGTATATTCTTCTGCAAAGTCATGAAGTCACAGATTACACCATCCATTCTCATTCTGACGCTTGTCTGATTTTCAAATGGCTCGATATGTATATCTGATGCATTGGAATTATAAGCTCTGATAAGTATACTGTTGAAAAGGTTGATAATAGGTGTATCATCATCGCCCTCTTCTATACTAATTTCAACTGTCTCACTTACCTGTGCGCTATTGGCAGCAGCTTTCTTTGCAGCTTCTCTTGCAGATACTTCAGAATAGTAATACTGAATAGAATTTTCAAGAGGTGCCTGTTCACAAAGAGCAATATTTAATTCCATACCTACTATCTGTCTGATATCCTCAATTCCATAGAAATTAAGCGGATCATTTACGACAATATAGTAAACATTATCAACAACTTTATAACCCATCATGCAGTATTTCTCAGCAAGCATTCTTGGAATCATTTCAACTGCTTCAATATTTACAGATAAATCAGAAATATTTACCATATCATAATTAAGTCTTTTTGCCAAAGCCTCAAGCATCTGCTTTTCTGTGATAAAACCAAGTGCTATAAGTGCACCACCAAGTCTGACACCCTTATTTTCTTTCTGATATGCTATTGCCTGACCTACCTGATCATCATTTACATATCCAAGTTCCTGAAGAACATCACCAATTCGTATGTTTTTATTATTTCTTACTTCCATAGACTATTCCTCGCACATATAGATTTCAAAAGTTATCTTTAAAGTCTTATTAGTTTTTATATCATAGCTTTCATTTTCTTCACTATCTTCATCAGTATCATTATACACAATGCTTCTTTCTTCTGAAAATGCATAATTTACAATTCTTAATTTGTTTTCTGTATTGCATAATGAATCAAGAAATGCAATAAGCTTATCTTCATCACCACCGATTTTCATGGTAATGGTAGCTGTATATATACCTGTAGACGAGAACATATTGTCATCATCAAACAACTCACTTTCGTCTGATTCATCCAAAGAATCATCACTCTCATCATCAGTCTCATCATCAGTCTCATCTTCAGAGTCCGAATCAGCCTTTTTAGAATACTGATAAGGTTCCAGTGATGTCGGTTTTGAGGAAATATCAATGTTAAGATCATATGAATAAAGCCCGGATGTAAGAACAAGATTGGTAAAATGCTTGTCTATCTCATTACTGGTCATCATACCATAGTATCCTGCCCTTGCTTTTTCTATTTTCTCACTCATCGCATCATTTTCAGCCTCAATCATTGGAAGCTGGGTGACCTTCATCTCATTCATTTCCTTGAGATCTTTTTCCGTCTGGATTTTACCTTTGATTGAATTTATATCCTTAATAATCGGATATACTCCCCAATATCCTACGCATACCACTATTACAAAAACGGATAGAAATATAAGTAATTTTTTATCTCTTTCTGTCATTTCAAATTTCATTATATTCCCTCCTATCTTCCTGCTGATTCAGCCAATGTACAATTTACATGTATATCCCAGTTTCCGGTTCCTTCATTATACGAATATCCCGAATAATCCACGCTGTTAAATATATCCTGTTTATTAAGCTCAGCTATGAAAAGATTTATTTCATCTACTGTACCCGATGCAGCCGTAAAAGAAACGATACCCGAATTCGCATCGAAGGATTCAAAACTGACCTCGGCATAATTACCTGCGCATTTATTTATAAGATTTCTAACCTCTGTATTACAAACAGGATAAGTATATATATTTTCATCAAGACCTACTATAGTTTTATATTGTGCACTGATAAAAGAATTCTCAGCCACAACCATATCATACCAGGTAACCTGTGTTGCCATCATCTGATTAGCATCCTGTGCTTTTTTCAGCTCTCTTTTTTGGATCATTTTAACTGTAAGAGCACTTGCGAGTGCAATGAGCATTACAGCTACCGCTCCTACTATTATAAATATTCCGGTTTTACTTCCGGTCTGTTCATCATCCTTCTTTTTTGATGAATGAAATAACGTAAGGAAGTTTTGATATTTTCCTGTATTTATTAATCCGCTTGTAGCATGTATACTGTTTTGAATATCAACTCCGGCCTGTATATTTTCATCAGAGAAAACCTGAACAGGTGCCTGTATACCCTGCTGAAGAATAGCCTCACTATATGTATATATATTCAAAGGATTAACTCCTGCCAAAATAATTGTCTCAAGCGGATACTCAATCTGATGAGCCTGCATAAACTGAATAATCTGACTGGCAGAACGTGCCATATCCTGTGCATATTCTTCAGAATCCTGTTCATGGAAGCATCTTGTACTATTAAAATAATAAAATGTTCCGTTAACAAAAAGAAGTGTTGTAATCATCATTCTGTCAGCAATCTCAAGTATAAAAGTTCCATACTTCTTACCAACAGTCTGCGCAATAAAATTGATAATACTGCTTTCTCCTGAATAAACGGCCTTAACTTTAATTCCGGCCTCAGTAAATATATCCAGATAATCCTTAATAAAGTCTGTAGGTATATTTTCCGCATATACTCTTTTTGTCTTACCTTCAACAGCAAGTGGTATATATCCATAACAATAGCTGTCTGCTTTATTGATATCAGTGAACTCTCTTTCAATAAATTCCAGAGTTTTACTATCCTTAAGTACAGGCATTTCAATGTTTTTACCTACAAATTTTGAACTGTTTATAACAACAACTACATCTTTTACAGCTAATCTTAATGATGCCCATGTTTCACGTAAAAAGCCTATAAAAGAATCAGCATCCATGACTATACCATTAATTATGCTTCCCTCGGGAGCATCAAGCGTATAACTCTGATTTATAGTAATTTTCTTTCCGTTTGAATTTCCTGTAACAATCTGTACCTGCTGATTGGCAAGATATATAACTGTACTCATTTAAGTTCACCCCTTTTTATTGATAAGATTGAGATATCTGTGCATAAGAGCCATAAATAGGCTGTATTACTGAAATAATTATAAAACCTACTATAACTGCCATCACAACAATCATGGCAGGTTCCAAATATGAAACCAACTTATTTAACGCCACCTCAGAATCATATTCCATCTGATTTGCTGTTGAAACAAGCATAGAATCAAGCGCACCGGTTTCCTCACCAACCATTATTGAAGAAGAAAGTTTCTTAGTGAATCCATCTACCTTATCAATCGCCTCACTAAGGTTGGAACCCGACTTTACATCCGCTATTACCTGATCAAATTGCTTTTCAATATACAAATTTCCTATTGTGTTTCTGGCAATTAAAAGGCAATTTATTATTGAAATACCGGCTGAATAAAGGCTTGAAAGAGTTCTTGCAAATCTTGCAGTATAAATAACCTTTTTTAACTTTCCAAAAACCGGAAGGTGTATCTCCAACTTATCCTTAAAATACTTTACTGACGGAATTGAAAAAATAACCTTTAAAGCAATATAGAGTATGGCTGCGACAATAATAAGCACATACCACTTATTTTTTACATAATTACTTATTCCAAGCAAAAGTGCCGTTGATTTAGGCAGGCTTTCCATCTGCGAAAACAAACTGTCAAACTGAGGTATAACGTATCCCATAATAATCGCAACAACTATTACTATAAGAACACCAAGAATCTTAGGATATGTCATAGAACTTTTTACTTTCTGCCCAAGTCTGTATTCCTTGTCATAATGAGAAGCCATCTGCATTGCAATCTTGTCAAGATTACCACTTGTCTCTGCACTTTTTACCATATTTATAAAAAGCGGTGGAAATGCATCTCCCTGTTCAAGCATCGCATCAGAGAGTGAAATACCCGAACGAACAAGTTTAAGTATTGCTGCATATATTTCCTGTTCCCTAGGCTTAATTGATTCATCCTCTGAAATAATCTTAAGTGCCTTGACAAGAGAAACACCGGCAGCAGTAAGTTCTCCGATATTTCTTGCAAAATCAGAGATTGCATCTGATTTTATCCTTTTAATATTCTTTTTTTCGACTACAGCCTTTGACTCGATAAGCAGCTTATTATCCTGTTTTAACTTATCATGAAGGTCAAATTCATCATTTGCCTGAATAACGCCTGATACAATCTTACCTTCTTCGTCCTGGGCCTTATATTTGTAACGAACCAAGGCTTAATCCTCCTCATCTATTATCTTATCTTTTTTATTATTTTTGTTTTTCTTTTCTTTTATCTCTACATTATCCTTTTTCTTAATCTTGTCTTCTTTGGATTTCTTTTCTTTTATTATAATTTCATCCGGAATCTTATCAAATTTGTTAACCTTTAACCTTGTAAAAATAGCCGATACAACAAGCATGCATATTATCGTAATAATAATCGTAATTAATGCTGCCAAAAAAATTGAAAACTTATCCACATAATAAAGCAGTATATAAATTAAAAGCGACAGCACACCACCTGATATTTCCGTATAAAATCCTCTTTTTGAAAAAGGTGCATCGCAGAATCTGCACTTTCCTTTATTAATAAACCTTGAAACAATCGGAAATGTATCCTTAACCCTTAATCTATGTCCACATTCCCTGCAGGTTGAATATTTTCTTTTTAAAATATCTACATTATTTGTCCTGCAAAAACTAAGTTCATCTGCAAGAGAAAAAATATCCGCTCCGATAAAAAATACAATTATAATACATACAATATTTAAAAAAACAAACATATGTCAAACCTTCTTAGAATCCAATATTAAAAGTAAATGCTACTTATAATTTAACCGTAGAAAATCAATAAATCTAATAATTAAACAAATTAATAAAATAATCCACATTCCATTTATCTAAACCATCGTCATATTGATATGTAACTTTATAATGATCTATCTGGTATGTAAATCCTGTAACCATTTTTAAATCACTATCATAAGAAGTTATCTCAATCACTCCATCATTTTCAAGAATTCCCTGAATACGTTCCAAACTTTCTTTAGATAACCCGTGTCTCTTGCCCGGTTCAAACACCGACTTTCCTTTTGCATAATATTCTATATCAAGCATATTTAATGCGAGTTTTACATTTTTTGCCTCCTTAAAGGCTGTTCTTCCACCACGCATTATTTTAAAATAATTAAATAATACAACAAATATTGCCGCTACAACAATAACAATAATAATAGCAATTCGAATTTTTCTTATTCTGATTTTTTTATATTCTTTATCCAAATCAATCACCCCGATGCTTTATTCATCTTTAATTCGTTCCCAAGCCGCAGCATCCCTAAAATTATAACATTCTATATAAGTTACGGTTGTATAATCTCCATATTTCTCACTATGTATGGTCAGTGTCATTCTGATTATATTACCGTTATACTTTCCATAATCCGAATCCTCCGTATCATCAAGCTTTGATAATTTTTCAAACTTTAAATCCTTTATTTCATAACCCATATAGGATTTTTTATCAAAGGTCCATTTTGATCCTTTATCTACAGTAACCTCTCCCGTTTCCTCGTCTTCATTTGCGATAGGATAATAATAAATAAGCATATATGATTTATTACTTTCACTATCCTTTTCTGTAGTTATATATATATGACTTCCCGCATTGTCATTTAATTCTATCTTGCTTCCATCATCTGAAATTCGAATTGAAGCATTGGCATCTCCCTCTATAACGCCTCCAACCAATGCGCCTTCTATCTCTCCGGAAATTTTGGTATTGATTATTGATGAAACCTGCATTCCGGTTTGTATGCTTTTTGCATTATAGTATACATTAACTGTATCTGATATAACCTTTGATGCAGCAACCATGAAAAGCCCCAGTAATGCAAAAGTAACGATAAGCTCTATCAATGTTAAACCGTCATTATTAAATATCTTCTTTCTTTTATGCATAGAGCTCATCCCCTTCCTTAATCTTCATATATCGGTATAACAATTATTCTTATGATTTCTTTGTTTTTTTTAACAGACAAAAGCATTAATTAAAAACTACTCATCCTTAAAAAACACTTTAAATATTGAAAGTCCTGCATCATCACTATAAAACTTTTTTAAATCTGCACTTAGTACTATCTGCACAGTTTCTGCACCATTAACAGATACATTGGTTTTTTCTTCATCAATCGTAAGCACAAGCTTGGCTCCTTCAATAGTTGTGTAATCTGCATCCTTTTGATACATCTGTCGGTTTATGGTTGTTCTGTCATTTTGCATATCTACACTTTTTTCAACCATCTCACTTGATACACCTACTATATGAACCATACATTCAACAAGCACGATAACAAGTATGGTAAATCCAACCAAAACCTCGACCATTGTTGAGCCCTGATTATTAAGTTTTAAATATTTAATAACTTTTTTAATCATAAAGCACGTCACCTCAATTAATTCTTGTCCATGTCCACCGTTCATTTAAATCAATTGTATTACCTGAGGGATTAAAAGCCTCATCCGTTTTATTATTTTCTATTATCCCACTTATTTCATCATCATAGTAAGTCATACCCAATTCGTAGTACGAGGTAGTTGTACTTGTCTGTCCGCCCTTTGTTACAGTTACTTCAACTGTAAAAATAGCTTGATCCTTTATATCAGCATCCTCACATTCCCAATACATACAAACTGATATATCATCTGCCATAGCTGAATATTCAGCTACTTCTCCTCCTGTTAAATTCAGTTTAAAATATCTGTAAGCATTTGCCTCCATATGTCCGGCCGTTGTCTCATCTCTGTAATAAGGCCAATTATTTTGAAAAAGATTATACCTTATGTAAAACCACATATTATAATCCTGTGCACAATATTTAGCATTTTCATCATTATTTATTGCATCCAATAAAGCATCCGAGTTATCAAAATTTGGTGTTGTAATCTCATCTCCTATTTCAATACTAATTGATTTAGAAAGTTCCTTTACCTGTGATTGAGTAACCTTTCTCTCATTTGATACAAAAAGAGAATATGAAACCAAAAGCAAAGATAAGGTAAAAGTAATCACTATAATACTTACGACAATTGCAACGATCATTGCCGAGCCGCGATTATCTTTATAAAGTTTTGATCCTTTAATCTGCTTTATAGGTCTCATATTCTCTCCTTGATAAATCTTTAATTACTTGAGTCTTGTATATCACTTTCATACTATTCAACAGTTATTTCTTCTGTTGAAATTTCTTCTGTTTCATTTACTGTTGAAGTTTCTTCTGTTGTTGTATCAGACATTTCTTCTGTTAAAGCTTCTTCAGTTGAAGTGATACTTTGACCAGTATTTTGATTATTATTTATCTTTTCCGTCTCTGAGCCTGATTCTTCGTTTATATTATCCAATTCTTCATCACTAGAATCAGCAGGAGCTGCCTGGTAAATAACATTAATATTTAAAATATTTCCCAAAGTTTCATAATCAGGCGAACTACCTAATATACGCTCATCTAAAATCATCTCCTCATCAGAAATATCACTTCCAAAACCTGTTTTTGTAAGATATATGCTGTTTGACCATGCTGAAATACATGTATTGTCAACATCGGCAGCACTGATTATTACACTATAGGTTCCATTTTCGTCCAAATAATCCTTAAGTAAAGCTGCATATGATTCATATCCAATCAAAGTACCATTGTCATAAATAGGACTGCTTACAGTTGCATATTTTTCACATACAAGTTCATTAGAATTATTTATCACAAGTATTCTGTAGATAACCGGATTGGTTGTTTTAGTCTTAAACTTAAGCTTATAATACTCCTTGGTTGTATCTCCGACAGTCTGGTTCAAGCTTCCATCAATTGCTATATCACCATCAATTTCTATCAAATCAGATACATCTTTTGCCTCTCCCTGAATTATAGAACGTTCAATATTCCATTCTTTATCTGCATTTGAATTTCTGATAATTTTCTCAATATCTGATGCCTCATAACCACTTTCACCATCAATTCCTACAATTGCCTGAACAGTTACTCTTTCAGTTATATTGTAATCAGATTCAGATACATCTGATATAGTTAATGTATCTTTTCCTATTTTCCTTATATCAGGAAGTATAATGCTTATCTTTCCGTCACCTGAATAATTTAATCTTGCTGTAAGCATTAAATCCTCAACAGATTGATCATCCTGCAATCCATGGATTATCTCTTTCTTTAAAGTATAGTTATAGGTAAGAACAGCAACTTCATCAGCTTCAGAAAGTGTACCGTACTTAATAACATATGGATTAAACTCACAGTTAGCATCTTTAAAGTTCGATAATTCATTAACGTTTTCGATATATTCAGTTCCAACTGACGCACCATCTGCATAGAAGCCGTATACTTCGAAAGTATCATCACCATTTGGAACTATATAAATATACTGAATCTGATTATCTAATCCTGATATCTTCGCAACATAGCCGTCAGCATAATCCTGTGTCTTAAAGCTCAATGTTTCGTGTGTTATAGCCAAATGTGCAGTTGTATCAGAAACATCTTTAATTATCCACTCATTTGCTCCACTGATATTATCATAGTAGTATTTATATCCTGTTTCTGTTGTTCCTGAGATGCTAACTCCATCAAGCTTAATCTTAGGTATCTTAACCCAATAGTAATTTACTGTTGCATCATCATCAGGATCTTCATCTGTCCACCATGAATCAATATCACTATTTGTGGTTGCCTTTATGGCAATCTTCATATACTTTCCTGCATAGTCAGATAATCTAAAGCTTCCGGACTGTTTAATCTGATATGATGCCTCATTAAGCTTCGTACCTTCCATTTTGGCATCATCGGATTTGCCTGCGTAAGTATATACTGAACCACTATTCCAATATCCCATATCCGAATCTGACACTATATCACCGGAATACTCAACCTGCTTTGATCCGACAGATATTTCGTCATCACCCTTTTCGTCATATATTGCAATTGCGATATTATAAATTCCAGAATCTCTGTCTGTGAAATCAGGATTTACAAAATTAAGTGTAATTCCTGTATCATTAATATCTGAAATTGTAAATATACTATCTGATGAAGCATCGTTTGGTAAAGTTGCAGTCATATGAGTGATGTCTGGAGTCTTAAGTCTTTCAGGTAAAGTCATCTCGATAGGAGTACTATCCTTACCATCCATATAGTTTTCAGACTCTTTTCTTGCGATAGCCTTAACAGTTACGCTTAATTCGTCACCGCCTGCAAAGTCAGACAAATCAATTATAGCCCTATGTTGTCCTCTGCTATTGTAGCTTTCATCATAAGAGCTGTTTCTGTCATTTGACAAATCAATAACTTTAGCACCATTTTCTGTAAGTTTTTCGATATCAAGACCTATTACATCATCAGCCGCATCAGCATTTTCGATATCCTGAATATAGTAATAATGTGGTTTTACACTTGAACCGTTCTTAACACTTACAGTGATTAAATATCCACCTAAATCCTTAAGTTCATTAGCATCAGTGATAGGTCCCCATGTTACATCATACAAAAGACCACTCTTATTAAACTTATTATGACCATTAGTTCCTGTTTCAGAATGAAGAATAATCTGTGGCTGTGAAAGCGTAGACAATCTAAGCTTACACTTATACTCACCTGTTGCGGAGCTTGGAAGTATTACCGATCTTCCATCTTCATCCATTGTTCCTGTTCTGTTAACAGTAAGTATGAATCTGTTATAATTCCAGTTATCCTCTGTATCTGTAAACTGAATACTATTTGTATTAACTAATTGAGGCGTTGTAAGTGCAACCTCTTCACCATTTATTGTTTTACCAACAAGCATTACAGAATATGAAGCATCCTCATACTTATAATCATCCAAATTCCTATCCCATTCAAATGTATAAGTTGAATGTCCGTACGAATCTTCATCAACAGTATAACTTGTTTCAAGTATCGGCTTTGGCTGGATGAACTGGTCTCTTCTCCAAAGAGTAAATGTAGCATGCTGTCTTGCATATTCATCAATCTCTTCTTTTGTTATGGTATCACCACATGGTATATTAAACCACTGGAAGGACCATGATGTATTGGTACTATTGGATACATTTGCCCTGTTGGAATATCCACTCAAATCCTCATAGAAATAATAATCAAATCTCTCATCATCGTAAAGTTTTTCCCATGAATAAGTGAATCTTACCTGTGCATACCTAACACCATTTTGACTATAATATTTATTTATAGAGTAGCTTGAAGGTTCATGCATAACCAACTTCATATTGGCTATATTATAGCCAAGATTCTTTGTTTGATTTATATTTCTGTTTTCTCTTAAATCTTTAGCGAGATAATATCCATAACCATCGGATGCCTCATTTTCATCTTCCCCGTGAGGATAATAAGTCATACGTCTTACATTGTATAATCCCTTTAACTCACCTTCTGCAGCACTCTCTTCATCAAGTGCAATTGAAGTTGAATAGTAAACATTATAATTATCAGCTTCCGAATCATAATATATTACATATCCCGGTTTTAATGTATGTGTACTTTCATCATATATACTTTGTGCTCCACCCGGTGTATAATCAGCTCTTTCTCCTCCGGCATTGAAGTAGCCTGCATCAGTAATTGCTTTGATATCATCCAATGATGTGAGTTTTATGTCATTTGCAACTTCATGACCGAACAACATCATATTACTTTGAGTAGCATATAAATATGATCTTACTTCAAACTCACTTCCAACTATATCAGACGGAAGTCCGGAGAATGTAACGGTAAATTTAGCTGTTGCATTACCCATCTTAGATGCTGTATGAACATTACCATATCCATAGGCAATCGGTACTTCAAGTTCTTCATCATAAGCAACTAAATCAGCAACTGTATAAAGGTCAATATTACTTGCATTAAGCTCAGTCTGATACGATATTGCATCATTTGTATCACCGTAAAAGCCCTTGAAGTTAGTAGGTATCCAGTATATATCTGCATTAGTTGCATTTCTTCTGTAATGCTGCGCGCTACTGATAAGTCCACCAGATGTAGCATAAACACTCGACTTAAGATATACTGCGGTATAATCTGTTTTTGGCTGTGCATATGCTATAATCGAGTAAGTACTCTGGATATTCATATTGGTTACAACAAACGGTTTGCTATAAGGTCTTTCTTCAGACAAATCAATAGTAAGCTTATTTAAGCCATCAAACATATTAGGACCTTCAAGTACAATCTCTACCTTATCCTCATAATTAGGAATAGCTTCAAACTCTTCGAAATTATCTATTACTACTATACCATTGTTTCCTTCGATAAACTCTATATGGAAATCAGGCATAGGAAGCTGAAGATAACCGTCTACAGCAAGTTCTCTATAGTCAGAATCATTCTTATCACAATCAGCCTCACCTTCATGCAGCTTATGATATGCACTTACAGCTTTAACATAGAAGTGTATCTTATAGTTTCCTTCTCCACCGTTTTCAAGGAATTTAGTATATATACTATTTGCATCATAATCCTGATATAATTCACTATCTGCTGTAACATAGCAATCTATATCATCAGAAGTATATATAATGTTTCCGTTTTCATCTTCCAAGCTGTAATGTGTCAAGTATCCTACTGCATTGGCAACGGCATTCCACTTAACTCTGTACTTTCCTCTACTGCTATATGTGTCAAGCCAGAATCTGCTGGTTATAGGAAGTTTTACATCCGGATTATATGTCGAGCCATATATAAACTCTTCAAATTGAGGATCCAACTCCTTAAATACACCGACTCTTGTATTGTTATTCCATGCTTTTCCACCTTCATCCATGGCAACATCATATAAATCATTATACGGACTCTTATCATCGAAGTAAGTATAATATTTCTTTTCAGAATCATAGTTCCATGGATCATTATCTTCCAATACAATGGAATAATCATCAGATTTTTCCTCTGTCACAAACAGTGGGAAAAGACTGATCTTTTCGCCGTTTTTCTTTTTGGCAAGTTCTGTTTTATATGCAGTTATAAAATTAAGATAGTATGAGTCAGCAGAATCATAAGGGATAAGCATAGCCTCGTCACTATCTTTTTCAGTCCATCTGAAACCGCTGAAATTAATACATGTTCTCCTTGCTTGAGCGCACTTGAAATAAAACTCAACCTTAACAACCTTTTTATTGCAGGACTCCGGAACCTCAACTCCTATATAGGTATGACGTTCTGTCAATTCTTCCTTGGTAATGGTTTTTGGCTCGGCATCGGTACCGTCATAATATACATTGCCATCCTCATCAGTAAATACTGCATAGTAATAGTAAGGATATTGATTATTATTAGACTTCGGCTTACCATCACTTGTATCATTTATCAAATAGAGTTTTTCAAGTCCTTTTGCATTAGGACCATATTCAATATCAAATTGAGCCTTTATATAAACATCAGCTGTACCCGGCTCTATAAACCAACGTCCCACATCACTACTACTTTTAAACTGAGTATAATCATTCAGGATAATATTATCGCTTGCAATAGTTGCATTAGTATTATCCGTATGACGGAAAGTATATCCATCTTTATACAATTTGAAATTCATACATGTATCGGTCTTTATAATGTTATATTCATTTAAAACATCAAAATACGAAACGGTATCCTTGTTTGCAACAGGAACATAAGCAAATCCAAAGAACTTGCTCTCATTGATGCTATTACCGTTCTGATCAGTATTCTTAGTATGAAGTACCGCTCTCTTAACAGTCTTACCGGCATACTCACCAAATTCAATTTTGATGAGCCCTTCTTCGATATTATTGTAGTTGCTTAATTGTATAAGTTCATCTCCGTTATCAAATCTCTTTAACTCATTACCGGATTCATCATAGAGAATACATTCATACGAATAATATCTGTATGTTGATGTATTAGTATCATTATCTCTTAGATATATAAGCAATGAATCCATACCCTGTGATTCTTCTGTATATTCAAAATCAAAGCTTATATTTGTTTCTTGATTTCCGGCGTAAGTATAACGATTTGTAAGCTTAGGCTCACCAAAAGGAACTGATATTGTATTATCAGCTTCATTTCTTATAAGTCTGCCTGATGAAAGTGATGCATATACACCATATTCTTTCTTACTTTCAGTCGGATTCTTTGTAATATAGTAATTATTTCTAACAGCACTACTGTTATTGTGAAGATTTGCAAACGGAACAAACACGTTATAGTTAGTTGGATTTCTTGAAGCAACATCAGTTCCACTTGCATCAAAGCAGTCTTTAGCATTTATATTATTGTAAGAAAATGCATAAATCTTACCATTTGCATAATTTCTACAATTTGTATAAGAGCCACCGTTAAATGCAAAACCACACGACTGTTCAAGTTCATTTCCGGCATCAGGTTCTATCTCATTATCCGCATCATCTGCATAGTGAATTCTCTTATCATCTTGAGCAAGTCTTCCTATAACTCCGGTATTTACACAATCAATAAATCTAAGAGAAGCTCCGGTGTTGCCTGTGAAACCAACGTTTGATATATATCCGGTACCTCTATTGGTTTGTGATACTATGTTTCCATGATTGTAACAACTCATAAATACAATATCTGAAGTTATATGCATAGCATACTGTATATAACCGGCTGGTGCGTTGTCCTGTCCTGTATTAAGACCTCTTACTTCTCCGTAATTAATACAATGATCAAATCTAATTCCACTGTATGCAAGAAGTCCTACCATTCCTCCTGCTCTCTGGAAGCTTAAAATATCTCCGTGATTTGTAGCATTGGATATAGTAAGATCAATTACCTCTCTCTGATTTATAAAACCTGCAATTCCGCCAACACAAGGATTCGTCTTATATATACAGGTTACATCAGCATAGTTATCAACATAATTAATATTGTTGGATGAACTGTATATTCCGACAATTCCACCATTACCTCTATCATTATCTGAGCCTCTTGCTTTTATATCCCAGTTATCTCCGGTAGAAATATGCTTTCCTTTTTCTTCAGAGCCTTCTATTACAGAACCCTGATATGAATATCCGACTATACCTCCTGAGACACATGTAAAAGCATATATTCTTACAGCATCTGTATCTAAATCATGTTTATCTTTTAATGACTTAGCCATTTCATGATTATCACAATCTCTTACTCTTCCATAATTGGTTCCTGCCATACCACCAATATGTGCGTAAGACTGCTTATCATAAGCCTCAGTTATGATTTCAACACCGTAATTCTTACCATTTGCAGTCACTCCGGCATTTCTGCTTTCTGTTTTAATATCAGTAGTAAGATTGCCGCTCTCATCTTCCTGTTTACCTGCATAAATCTTAGTAACCCTACTCTGATTTACACCGCCGTTACCATCCGTAGCTACACCATCGCCATCATTTCTTACTCCAAGATAACAGCGTTCTATATCTCCACCATATCCGTTATTACCTGCTATACCACCAATTCTGGCTATACCGGCACCTGAACCTTCAGCAAACACCTCACCATCAAAAGAGCAATTTGTAATAACAGAAGTATATGAATCTTCATCATATTCACTGTAACCTTCTGATTTTGCTTTGGAAATATCAAGATATCCGTTAACGCCTGCTATTCCGCCGTAACCAACTGTATCTCCACCAAGATCTCCTATTACATTACCAACGATACTAATATTGGAAATTTTATTATAATTTACGCCGGCAACTCCACCCATAGAAGCTACGGTAGCAGAATTAGGCATAAATCCCACTTCAACATCTATAATTGTCTTTGGAAGTGAATCGGAAATATCATCACTTGAAATCTCAGCTTCAGAAATTTCAGCTCCGGAAATCACACCTTTGTTTGTTCCGGCAACTCCACCTACAAAACTAAAGTTTGTAAAGGTTTTTGCGGTACAATTATCTATTGTCTTTTCATCGGCTGATGAGGCAGCAAATCTTACGGTTCCCTTCTCATCATTTATACCTGTAACAACACCTATGTTGCTATCATTACTTGTAGTATAGTTATATACATTTATATTTTTCAAATTAACGTACTCGATAGTACCGTTATTGGTTGCTGAAATACCACCTACCGCATCTTTAGATGCAAAATCAAGCTTTCCATTTTTATCTTCCGGTTCAACTTTACAATAGGATATCAAAGCACCTTCATTGTTTATGGCACTAATACCGCCACACATACCTGAAGCCGCTTTAATTTCAGCATAATTAATGCATTTTGTTATTGTACTGCTGTTAGACGAGGTTATTCCACCTGCATTTCCGGCATTTGAAGCAGTAACAATTTCATGGTTATCGCAAAAAGCTATAGTGTTTCCTGAGAAATTATCTCCGATTATTCCTCCTGCCGTTCCTTTTGAAGCAGTTATAACTGCATAATTTGAAAATCCGGCAATTATATTTCCCGTATTATTACTTGAATTTTTACCTATAACACCACCTGCTGATGTAATACCTGTAATAATACCGTTTATTTTTATCTTATTATCATCATATGCATGTATATCAGCTGTCGAATCAATAGAATTCATTATTTTTCCATTAATAATTATTCCATCTCCATCATTAACAGCCGCAACAGCTCCCGCATAATTACCCTTTGAAGATATTTCAATATTTAAATCATCATTTACGATAATAGTTCCGGCATTATAGGCAGCAACACCGCCTGCAGTTCCGTCAACTACTATTTCTCCGTTATCAGCATCTATTATATTTTTTCCGGAAACAAGGAGTGTGAGTTTGTTAATTTCAACACCGGATATAGTACCAAAATTCTCAGCAGAAATACCGGAAACAACATTTTGTCCACTGACTGTTATTTTTCCCGCATTACAATCCTTTATAACACCGAGTTTTTTATTAAGTCCACAGATTCCACCGACATATTCATCCATACTTGAGCCGAAGGAATTTGCTTCACAATTTATTATAGTTCCTTCGTTTATTTCAGCTAATCCACCGGTATATGTTCCCAATGTAGTTACTGTACCCGAGGATGCATTTGAGCAATTATCTATAGTCATATTGCGACTGACTTTACCAACAATTCCACCTGCATATGAGTAAGTAAAGGTTATGTCTCTTCCTGCATAATCTTTATTTCTGCTGTTCTGTTCATAATAATATTCTATAGCCGCATCTGCTATGATAGGAGTTGTATTTTCAACATCCTTTACATTAACATAAGTATTTTCATCATTGTAGCCAAATACTCCGCCTATATATATATCAGCTTCAATTCTTCCAAGTGAATTTTTTGTTGTCTTATTATCAGTGCCACTTATATACATTGTTGCATCTGAACTTTTAACATTTTCAAAGATTGCGTTATTATCATAATTATTTAATATATCAACCTTATTAACTAACTTTTGATTGTCGGATAAAGTTCCGGCATCGGATGTCTTAAATGCATCAACAATTCTTTGCTGTATCACATAAGATACTTCAAAATCATCTTCGTTGTTATAAACAAGTGAAGGTGTATCGATTACCATGTTATATCCTACAAAGCCACCAACAAAAGCCTTGCCATATATAGTTCCAAGGAAATTATCTGTCTTAAATACGGTCGGAATATAAGGATTATTTTCCGAATCCTTAGGTAATTCCACACCGTAGGTATTGATAATATTACCACCTACACTTCCACCGACAAAATATTCACCGATAACTTCATTTGGCTTTGATATAATTGTCCTTGCTTTGCCATTATCATCAATCAATAGTCTTAATGACGAATTAAAACCTGCATATCCACCTACAAATGCACTATCCTCTTCATCACCTAAAATATATCCACCTGCAAGTTCATAGTCTTCAACTATTGCATCTACATCATTATAACCGACTATACCACCTACATAGTTTTTACCGGATATATAACAAACCGCAGAAATCTTACGTTCGTCCTCTGATTTATTATCGCTGCTGATTATAAAATTATCATTTGAATCAAGTTCTCTTTTAGTGTTGCCTATTACACCGTTATTGTAACCTGCTATACCGCCCGTGTAATCGCCCGATGAATATGTAGACTGGAAAAATCCGTCAACATTGGCACTTTCAACCTCACTGTTACAGTTAAATATCCAACCACTGTTATAACCGGATATACCGCCTGCATATCTGCCTGTCGCAAAAATAATTCCTTTATTAACCCAATTTTCAATTCTATTATCAATATTTCTATCAGTATCAGGAATAACAATTATATCTGTTGACTCAAGTATTTCATTTATATCTTTTCCAGCCGGATTATAGTTTTTAGCTCTTGCGGCATCTGCAAGTTTAGTGCTGTCTACATCAGCATTACATCCTGTTATACCACCGACATATTCATTACCGACAACATTCGCTTCGTTTACACCGCTTACACTATCGTCGCCACCCTTTATGCCGCTTGTAGGTCCCTGATTAAATCCAACGATACCACCGACATACTGATATCCAAAAACATATCCCTGTTTACCCTTATCAGCTTTTGTAGTACAGTTTTGAATAGTACTGTAATAATTGTAGCCTACGATACCGCCGACATATACACCGTTAAGTTTAGCAGAAAGTACATTTGCAGCATTATCTATACTATCATCTAAAAGTGTTGCAAGATCACTGTCGGAATAAACCGGTGAACTTACACAATTTCTGATAGTTATAAGTTCCTGAACACCTTCATCATCATGATTATTTGCATATATATTTGCAGTATAACCGGTAATACCTCCGATATACTTCGCATTAGTAGGAACAGTATTGGATTTAACTGTAACTATTCCATCTTCATCAACTTCGCTGTTAGATGCAAGAACCGCTCCTTTATTTGTACATTCATCAACTATAATCTTAACAGCCTTGGTTTTGGAGGTTCTGACCTCTCCGATGATACCGCCCACATATTTGTCACCGGTAACTTTAGCGTTATTGGTAAGTTTTGAAAGTACCACCTCATCAAAATCGCCATCAGAAGCCATCTCTTCACTAACACCCTGAAGATAACCAACAACACCTCCAACATGTTCTTTACCGAGTATAACACTGGCATCGGCTGTATTAATACCTGAGTTGAGTACAGTAAGTTCAGTAAGAATTCCAGTTTTTTCATCATTAGCAAGAGCGCCTGCTACATTGACACCACAAAAAGCACCAACCTTATCGCTGCTGCTGGTAACCTGAATATTGTCAAGATTTGTTGTTTTGATTAAACCATAATTTCTGTTAAATAAACCTACCGGTTTTTCAACATTTTTTAAATCTTTATAACCATATAATCCACTTAAGCAGTTGAAAACTTCTGTAATCTTAAGACCTGAAACAGTAAAGTCGTTTCCTATGAATTTGTCGTACATGCGAAGTTTTCCGTAAGATGCAAAACTTCTGTCAGTAACTATATCAATATTTCCTGACCTATACATATCACCAGGAAGAGTAATATTACCGGCCTTTGAAGAATAATAATTATCTCCATTTACAAATTCTGCCCAATCGATATCCTTTATAAGTGCAAATGTACAATAAGCTGTACCATTTTCTGTATCTTTATACTTTGCAAGATTTTCCTCTGACATATCTTCAAGATATCTTACGTTATAAAGATGTCTGGCATTTTTTACGGTATAGTTGAAATGATCAACCTCACCCAAACTGCCTATTACCTCTACACCTGCAGTTTCATTTGCAAAATAAATATCGGAAACATTACTCTGCTTAACAGATGTCGCCTTATACTTTGCACTGTATCCCTGTAATGAACAATAGATTTTTTCCGCATCAATTCCAAATCTGTGGAAGCTCAATGTCTTTGCAAATTTAACTGAACCTGCCTTTACGCTTGCTGCATTATTTAAGCTATCGAAATCTTTATTGAAAAGCTCGGTAGTAGCTTGAGCATCAACCGCATCAAGCACTACTCTGACCTGATTATCTTTATCCAAATAAGCAAGAATATCAAATTTACCAAGTTCTTCTGAAGAAGCGTTTCCCTCATTATCATAGCTATATCTTATAACCGAACAAGGAACAGTTTCCCTGTTTTCATAATTTTTCAGAGGATATGATGATGTATCAAGAGTTATATCGAGTGTCTTCTTCTTTGTCTCATTGTCATAAACCGAGATATTATAAGTAAGCTCGTTTGTAGCACTTGCATATTTACCAAGTTTGAATGAAAGATTTAAGGTTTCCTCGTTATTAAGTGATATTTTAGCAATAGTAGGTTTGTCATTTTTAGAAACCAATGCTGCTGAAAGTGTGTCTACGCCATAATATCCAATCATTCTGTCTTTTCTGTATGACTCATATCTTGTTGCTATATTGACAAGACCTCTGTGTGATTCATTTGAATTGTCATACTCAAACGCAGCATAATCAGTTTCATTTTGTGAGATGAATTTATCGGTATATAATGCTGAAAAGACCTGCCCATCCTCCAATGAAAACTCTATACATATGGTCTCGTTTAAGATGCTTGTATCATAGACATAGCTCTCCAAAAGTTCAAAAACTATTGGTGCAGTAGGACTATCTGTCTCCTCACCTGAGAGATATTTTTTATAATCTCCCTTATTACTCATTGCATAACAGAGAGTTCCCGCATTTTTTGAAACCCATACACTGTTTTCCTGGTTAAGTTCAGCTGTAAAGTTCTTACCTTCGGCATAGTAAATTGAATTAAGATTAACTTTATTACCATAAGCTTCTTTATATGCTCTATCAGAAAAATCCGAAAGCGTTCCGTTAGAACTGTATTCCGAAAGCTGATTTTGTGCAGCTAAAAACAATGTCTCCGCATATTCATTTTCTCTATTGAAATCCGCCCAATCCTGCCATGCTACAAGACTCATGACAGATACAGCGAGTAAGATACCCAAGACAAGAAAAGTAACAATCATTTCAACCAAAGTGAAACCATTGTTATTTTTCAAAGGATTATTATTTATATTATTGATTTTATTATCATTATTAACGTTTATATTTTTTGCCAATGAAGTCACCTCCAATGAAATCCAAACCCAGTTAGTAATATTATACAAAATTTTGTTGTGTAGGTCAATTAAAACGCAAAAAAACTTATGTTTTTTAATGGTTTAATTTACACAATTTTCCACCTAGTATATCGGTATTTCCTTGAAATATCTTAATGTTTGTGCAAAATTAACAAAAAATAATAAAAAGATGATTTTTTAACTGTATAACTTCTTAATTAATTTAGTATAAATTTTATCAGAAAGATTTGCATCAATTTTAATATCATTCCATAACTCATTTGCAATTATTCCTTGATATAAAAGCATTTTTAAGCCGTTTATTGCAGATATATTTTGCTTTTCCATAAATTTTATAAATTCGGTTTTTGCCGGATTATATATTAGATCAACCGCAAAATCTGCTTGATTATAAAATTCAACATCATTTATAAGCGGAAGTCCATCACCATCTTTTAACCCTACAGATGTGCATTGTATAAATATATATTTCCCCTTTGGTATGTTATTATATTTATCTGCAGATAAAGGTATGAATAAACCATCATCCATATCACAAGCAAGTTTTACAGCTTTATCTAAACTTCGATTAATTATATAGACCTTTTTTGAATTATACTTCTTACACATATAAGCGACTGCTCTTGCCGCTCCTCCCGCACCAAGAATAATGATTTCTCTGTCTTTAATATTTACTCCTGATTCTACAATCGAACGATAAAGTCCTTCCATGTCAGTATTGTAACCCTTGTATCCAATATCATTTCTAACCAAAGTATTAACCGCACCTATTTTTTTTGCATCAACATCAATATCCGATAAAAACGGTATAACTTTTTCCTTATATGGAACTGTTATGTTTAATCCAACTATTCCACTATCGTATGCAGACTTTATGTAATCTCCCAAATCGCAATTTATTTCAAAAGGTATATATCTTTCTCCCAAAGAAAATTCATCTGATATGGTATCATGAATAATCGGTGAAAGTGTATGTTTTATCGGATAGCCGAAAATCCCCAGATATTTATCTGCTTTTACAGTTTTATAATCTTCTGTCACCTTGTCCCATATATTAAAAACGCTCATTTTTATCCTTTCTTTTTTAAAGTTTTACAAGTTTTTACAATCTTATAAAAGAACCCGTTTCTTTGACCACTCTTTGTATATCTGCTTGCATCATTAACAAAATATCTCTACTTTGATTATGTGAATATAATGCAAAAGGCATCAAGACTATAATCCTGATGCCTTTTATAATTATTACTTTCTAAGACCAAGAGCCTCGATAAGCTTTCTATAACGCTCGATATCCTTACTCTTAAGATAAGCAAGAAGATTTCTTCTCTGACCTACCATCTTAAGAAGACCACGTCTTGAATGATGATCCTTTGGATGAACCTTAAAATGCTCATTGAGGTCATTAATTCTTGCTGTAAGTAATGCTACCTGAACCTCAGGTGAACCTGTATCACCCTCACTGCGTCCATACTTTTCAATAATTTCTTTCTTCATTTCTGCTGTAATCATATTACAATCCTCCATTAATAAAAATTTAATCTATTCACCGGGTAAAGGGCGGAGATTCCATTTACTAAGTGAACGACTTGATTATATTAACATAACGACTTGTCTTTGTAAAGCACAAAATTAATTTATAAAAACACTTTATTTTTTTGAGAAAGCATATATAATACATATTATATCACACAATTCATTTGGATAAGTATAAATTATATTAATTGTATTTAGCTTATCCACTGTTATGTATATTATTAAATCAAGCGAGGAAAAATCTATGAGCGGTTCAAGCTTTGGAAAACTATTTAAAATAACCACTTGGGGAGAATCTCACGGTAAAGGTGTAGGCGTTGTTGTGGACGGCTGTCCTGCCGGTCTTTCCCTTTCTGAAAATGATATCCAGAAATTTTTAGACAGAAGAAAACCCGGTCAAAACGAGTTTACGACCTTACGAAATGAGGATGACAAGGTAGAGATATTGTCCGGTATATTTGAAGGAAAAACCACCGGAACTCCTATCTCTCTTATAGTTTACAACAAGGATCATCATTCAACAGATTATGGAAATATAGCAAGCTGCTATCGCCCGGGTCATGCAGATTATACATACGACGAAAAGTATGGTTTCAGAGATTATCGTGGCGGAGGACGTTCTTCAGGACGTGAAACCATTGGCCGTGTTGCAGCAGGAGCAATTGCAATAAAAATATTAAACGAGCTTGGAATTAATCTATGTTCCTATGTCAGCTCTATCGGTGAGCTATCTATAGACAAAAACAATTTTGATAAACAGGAAATTAACAATAATCCTTTTTATATGCCGGATGCTTTATGTGCTTCAAAAGCAGGTGACTACCTAAAAGATATAATCAAGGAAAGCGATTCTGTAGGTTCATCTGTAGAATGTATAATAAGCGGAGTTCCTGCCGGAATAGGTGAACCGGTTTTTGACAAGCTGGATGCACTCTTAGCGCAGGCTGTCATGTCAATCGGTGCTGTTAAAGCTGTCGAAATCGGCGACGGTTTATCTGTAACCAACCGATTAGGCTCTGAAAATAATGACAATTTCCATATGAACAACAACAATGTTGAAAAAACAAGCAACCACTCCGGTGGAATACTTGGTGGAATAAGCGACGGATCAGACATAATCTTAAAGGCCTCATTTAAACCAACTCCGTCAATATTTAAAGAGCAGCAAACCGTAACAAATAATAAGCAGGATACCATCCTTTCCATAAAAGGCAGACATGATCCGATTATTGGACCACGCGCAGTTGTAGTCGTTGAATCCATGTGCGCAATCACAATACTTGACCTCATGCTGCAAAACATGGGAACAAAGCTTTCAAATATAAAAAAAATATATAACTGATATTGCCGGATATATTAACATTATATATCCATTCTAATCTACCAATTTGAGTATATTCAAAAATACCTACTGAAAATTATACGGCTAGCACTTCTAACCGCCTAATTTTCAGTAGGTATTTTTATTATTATGATTTAGCACGCGGATGTGCTTTGTCATATTCTTGTTTTAATTTGCTTTGTCGGCTCTTCAGATATATCTGGGTTGTTGAAATATCCGAGTGACCAAGCATCTCCTGAACAGCTTTTAAATCTGCTCCATTATTTACAAGATGTGAAGCAAAAGAATGTCTAATCATATGTGGTGTAATATCTTTTTCGATTCCTGCTTTTCTTGCATAAGATTTTATAAGTTTCCAAAAACCTTGTCTGGTCATCTTCTCTCCTTTTAAATTTGTAAAAAGAAGATCACTGTCTCCACACATATCAGGTCTGGCATTTTTTATATAATATTCTAATGCTGATTTGGCAGCATTTTCAATCGGAATAACTCTTTCCTTGTTATTATCCCTGCACAATATGTAATTAAGTGTGAGGTTAACATCCTCCAATTTGATGGATATAAGTTCTGAAACTCTTAAACCTGTAGCATAAAGAAGTTCAAGCATTGCTTTATCTCTAATTTCTTTATTACTTCTATCAGACGGCTGTTCCAATAATAAATTTATTTCCTCTATTGATAAAACATCCGGAATCTTTTTATCAATCTTTGGTGCTCTAAGCTTATCAGTACAATCTTCTGAAATAACTTTATTTTTAAATAAATACATAAAGAAAGATTTAATGCTTGCAACATTTCTGGAAATAGTTGCAGAGGACATACCCTGCTTGTCCAAAGAACTTATATATGTACTTAAGTCAGTCGAATTAACATCATGGATATCATTAATACCATTGCTATTAAAATATTTACACATCTTGAGTAAATCTCTTTTGTAAGATGAGATAGTATTTCCACTCGACCTTTTAACTTCGCTTAAGTAATTTATATAATTGTCAACATACTCTCCCATGGATATTCCCCTTATCATTCAAGCGTAAAACGCTATAATATGTCATAAATCAAAATATTATAAAAATTTATGTCATATTTAACCTACAAATATGATTTTAAATTCTAATTAACATAAAATCAAGTAGATTTTTTTCTGTAAACCATTGTAAAATCAACGGATGGGGAGCTGTTCTACAAAATAGGGACAGCTTATTCATTACTATTACTATATCTTGTTCTTTTATTTTAAAAAAATTCTTAAAAAATTTTCTTCCAAAAACACCCCAATCATAGTTAACATAAATTCTGTTGATATAAATCTTATTTTATTTTTATTAAAAACTCTTCCTTTATAAAATTTAAATATCAAATCTATACACAAAAAATAAATGATATAATGAGGCAAAATACTTATAATAAATATTCCTGCATAATATATCCCTCCATAATACGCCTGAATCGACATTACCGTTCCATAAAGAACACTTAATATTATTATCAAAAGATTATATACAATTTCAGGCTTTATTAGTTTCATCAAAACGATTACAATTATTACCTGTTTCAGCCTTTTTAATAAAAGAACAAAAAAAGACGAAACCACCGGAAGCGATAAGCTCCTTTTTATATCATCTACCGAAAAAGCAAGATAATCAAACGATATTCCCTTTTTTATAATTATGTTAATTATCATACTTGAAAAGAAAACTGCAGCCATGGAAATAATTAATTCACTGTTATTTTGATACTTTGCAGAACCGGACAATATAATCACCTCATCAAAAAAAATAGAAAACATACCGTTCTCTATTTTTTATGTTTTAACATTTATAATTATTCCAAATAAATCAATCATTTAAATAATGCTATTTGATTATTCCACTCGCTTTCATTTCTCTATATGCAAATATTGCTGCAATCGTTTTACTATCAACAATTGTTCCATCGTAAATCATATTAACAGCATCTGAAATCGGAACATGTAGAAGTTCTATAAATTCATTCTCATCATAATGCTTTTTTCCTTTTTTTAAATTTGTACCAATATACACATCAGTTGTTTCATCAAATGTCCCTATGGAAGATACAAGATTAGTAACATGATACACATTCTGAGGAATAAACCCGGTTTCTTCTTCTGCTTCACGAAGAGCACAAACCTCTCCCTTCTCTTCAGGAAAATTAAATGCTCCTGCCGGTATTTCAACACTCAATCTATCTATAGAATTTCTATATTGTCTGACAAGATATGTATACTCATTTTCATCCACCAAAAGGATACCTGCACCTCCGCCCTTTTTGTGTTTGATAAAATCATATTCTACGATTCTGCCATCAGGAGTTTCAAGGAAATCCTTATAAAGCTCTACTATCTTGGATTCGCAAAGCAGCTCCATTTTTTTTCTTTTAAATTCATTCATGTCCTAAGCCTCCATGTATATATATGACTCATGAACTGTCATACAAGTGTTACACAGGGACAGTCACCTTGTCATATTTACTAATGTTAAAAGGGTGCGAAAAATACGCACCCTTTAGTTTTGTTATTTTGCAAAATCGGTAACTCTTGACTCACGAATAAGGTTAACCTTAATCTGTCCAGGATACTCAAGTTCATCCTCAATCTTCTTGGATATATCTCTTGCGAGTAAAATCATATCCTCATCAGTTACCTGATCTGGAACTACCATAACACGAATTTCTCTACCTGCCTGAATAGCAAAAGTCTTCTCAACACCCTTAAATCCATTGGCAATATCCTCCAATGAAGTAAGACGTGTCGTGTAAGTTTCCAACGTTTCTCTTCTTGCACCCGGTCTGGCAGCTGAAATTGTATCAGCAGCCTGAACTATGCAAGCAATTAAACTCTGAGGCTCAACATCTCCATGATGTGCCTCAACCGCATTGATAACAATAGGAGTCTCTTTATATTTTCTACACAAATCTACACCAATAGTTACATGCGATCCTTCCATCTCATGATCAATTGATTTTCCTATATCATGCAATAAACCTGCACGTTTGGCAAGGCGAACATCCTCACCTAATTCTCCTGCCAGCAATCCTGACAAAAGACCAACTTCTATGGAATGCTTAAGAGCATTTTGTCCATAGCTGGTTCTGAATTTCATTCTACCTAATAACTTAATTAATTCAGGATGAATTCCATGTACTCCAACTTCAAGAGCAGCAGCTTCACCCTCTTCTCTCATCATGGTTTCGACTTCTTTTTGTGCCTTTTCAACCATTTCCTCAATTCTTGCAGGATGAATTCTTCCATCTACTATAAGCTTTTCAAGAGCAATTCTTGCAACTTCACGTCTTATAGGATCGAAACTTGAAAGAACAACAGCTTCAGGAGTATCATCTATAATCAAGTCAACACCTGTCAATGTTTCAAGAGTTTTAATGTTTCTACCCTCTCTACCTATAATTCTTCCTTTCATCTCGTCATTAGGTAACTGTACTAATGAAATCGTAGTCTCTGATACGTGATCAGCAGCACACTTTTGTATAGCTGTGACTACGTAATCCTTCGCCTTCTTATCGGCTTCTTCTTTTGCTTTCGTTTCTAATTCTTTGATCATGACTGCAGTTTCATGTTTAACATCGTCTTCAACAGTCTTTAATAAGTATTCCTTTGCTTGTTCAGAGGTCAAACCTGAGATTCGCTCAAGTTCCTGAGTTCTTTTTGCTTCCAAATCTGATATTTCACGCTTTTTAGCATCGAGTTCAGCTTCCTTCTTAGATAAAAAAGCTTCCTTCTTTTCAACAGCTTCAGTCTTTTTATCAAGATTTTCTTCTCTTGATAAAACACGCTTTTCCATACGTTGAAGCTCACTACGACGTTCCTTGACTTCTTTATCAATGTCATTTTTAGTCTTAAGGGCTTCTTCCTTAGCTTCAAGAAGTGTTTCACGCTTTTTTGCTTCGGCACTTTTAAGTGCTTCATCTATAATCTCTCTTGCCTTATCCTCAGCTTTTCCAACTTTAGCCTCTGCAATATTTTTTCTATATGCAACAGCGGCAAACCAAGTTATGACAACTGCTAAAATCAACACTATAGCGAAGATTATATATAGCATTACTCAGGAGCACCTCCTTATTAAGTTTTCATTGCATAAAATACAACAGTTAAATATTATACTTTTTTTATATAAGTGTCAAGGAAATAATTATTTTTTTTGTTAAAAATGTATTATAAACTTTCGTTAATTTCATCAATTTCTCTATATTTTTTAACAATTTTACTAATTTTTTCAAAAGAAAAACCTCTACGTAAAAAAAACGACTGAACTCTGTTTCTAACCTTAATGTCACTTAAATCAGAACTGATAAAGCGTCTCTTAAAGATATCCTCTATCTTCTCTTCTTCCATATCAGCTGCAGAAAGCTCATCAGCCTTTTCCTCTGCAAGAGATTTATCTATCCCTTTTTCAGCCAGTTCCCTATATATTAACTTTATTCCCTTTTTATTTACATTGCTCTTGATATAAGAAAGAGTATAGCTCTCATCATTGATAAAGTTATATTCTAAAAGTTTATCCATAGCTTTATCAATTTCACAATCACTATACCCTTTACTTTTCAGTTTATCCACTATCTCCTTGGATGTTCTACTCTTAAATGTAAGCAGATAAACCGCCGTATCAAAAGCCGAATAACAAGCTTTTGAATTATTCATATAAAATTATACCTCGTATGTGTCTCCTGACGAAATTGATGTTCCTGCCGTATCTGCATCATCGGAATCGCCAATACCGCATTTAGCTCTAACCATACTTTCAACCTGCGAAGAAAAATCAGGATGTTCTGCAAGATAAATCTTAGTATTCTCACGACCCTGGCCAATCTTTTCACCATTGTACGAATACCATGCTCCTGATTTATTGATTATGTCATACTGTACAGCAAGGTCAAGAATATCGCCTTCCTTCGAAATACCTTTACCAAACATGATATCAAATTCTGCTTCCTTGAAAGGTGGTGCAATCTTGTTCTTAACCACCTTAACTCTTGTACGGTTTCCGACTACTTCACCGCCAACTTTAAGGGTTTCTATTCTTCTTACGTCAAGTCTGACTGAAGAATAGAATTTAAGTGCACGACCACCGGTTGTAGTTTCAGGATTACCAAATAATATTCCAACCTTTTCTCTCAACTGATTTATGAAAATAACTACACAATTTGATTTACTTATAATACCTGTAAGCTTTCTCAATGCCTGCGACATAAGTCTCGCCTGAAGTCCAACATGCGAATCACCCATCTCACCATCAATCTCCGCCTTTGGAACAAGAGCCGCAACAGAATCAACTATGATTACATCAACAGCACCTGATCTTACCATGGTCTCAGTTATCTCAAGCGCCTGCTCACCGTTATCCGGCTGAGATATGTATAAGTTATCTATATCTACACCAATATTTTTTGCATATACAGGATCAAGAGCATGCTCAGCATCGATAAAACCTGCGATACCTCCCATTTTCTGAACTTCTGAAACAACATGAAGTGCA